>NZ_JAKKRK010000060.1:0-27246 GCF_025654545.1 Shewanella sp. SM20
GAGTCGTCGCGGGAATTGTTGGGATAACGCACCAATGGAGCGTTTCTTTAGAAGTTTGAAATCTGAGTGGATACCCGCCAATGGTTATGGGAATTTTACAGAAGCAGATAAAGAGATCACAAAT
This sequence comes from Shewanella sp. SM20, assembly GCF_025654545.1. NCBI lineage: Bacteria > Pseudomonadati > Pseudomonadota > Gammaproteobacteria > Alteromonadales > Shewanellaceae > Shewanella > Shewanella sp. SM20. Next base: position 125 of record NZ_JAKKRK010000060.1, read on the forward strand.
TACATCACTGGATATTACAGTGAGACCAGACCCCATCAATATAATGGTGGGTTAACGCCAAATGAGTCAGAACGTTTATATTGGAATGACTCTAAAATCGTGGCCAATTTTACTTGACCACTACAAAGTCGTGGGTCTTCAACCCACACCCGACCAATAGGGGATCAACAGCAATTCCCTCTTGGATCTCCCTTGCCGCCCCCTAGCGAAGTTACATGCATTAGAGACAGGCCTCGGTCTTATGGACAAATTGCTATCGCTTCCGAAGGATGCGTCCCTGCACCTGCGAAAGCTAGCCGGTCATCCATGACCGGACTCACGCAATTTATTCCAACGCCCCGCGGCAACTTCGCAGGGGAAGGTGAACTCCTATTACTACTGTGTTGGCAGTGAATCCGGAAAGAGTTATGCCTGTCCGATCTTTCTTCACTCCACTTTTTCCATTGCCTCGACAATCAATTTTGCACTTTCATAAGGTATACCTTGAGTTACCTTGTAATATGCATCTCTCATCAATTCGAAAGTAGCAAGTGCTGTATATATAGGCAGAGATCCAATACCAGCAAGCATTAACTTACAGAAGTTATTATTATCATCGTAAATTCGATAGAGATATTGTCTCTTAAACTCCTTAAGCTCTTCATCTTCTGGATTGACAATGAAGTTAACGTACGATTCCAATGCATCTCGGGTATCACGGATTTCATCGGGAGTAGGCTCTGAATACATATGCATAGCAACAGATTTATAAATTGCAGAGAAATATTTTAAATAGAATGAGTCATCATAGTATTGCTTTATAAGAAAGCAGGCTCCTACCGCGCGGAGTAAACCTTCTTCTCTAGCAAGGCGTTCGACTTGTTCGTACGTTATATTCAAGCTGTCTCGGACATCTTCGTCTGGCGCAAGATTAAAATCGTCTTCCACACTGGAAGATCGAACAATAAATTCATCTACCCATGCGGCAAGCATGGAAGGTGATTCAAAAATTTCTTTTTCAGATGGTTTTTCGATCATTTGAGAAGGCTCTGGAATTGATTGTTCTTTCCTTTTGCCAAATAGCCTGTTTAAGAACCCCATGCTTGAATTCTCCTTGATGCATAACGTGATTGCCAAGACTTCTCGTTTAAACCCTGTTTTAAAGTGTTAGCTTGATATAATAAATCAAATATTTCAGTAAATTAGCACTTATCAAGTTCGAAATACAATCTGTTTCAGCTTGGAGAAACCCAGAACTGCTATCCATGTTGTGTGCTAATCACGACCTTTTGTGGCAAGAAAAATGGAATAGGCACAACTCTTTTGGGATTAACAGCCAACACCGAGACTACAGAAGTTCATCCTCCCCTCGGAGTTGCCGCAGGGCATTTGTGTTCGTTGCGTGATCGAGGCATGGATGCCGAGATAGTGTCAGTCGAATCAGGGACGAGCGTCTGACGCGATAGCATAAGGACGCTAAATGCCCAAGGGGCTTTCAACTCCGTTAGGGGCGTCTTGGAGCATCCAAGGAGGATAGGACGAGCAGTCCTCCTTGGTCGGGTGTGGGGTGAAGCACCACGACCTTGATTCACCTCGGCCGTAAGGCCGCAATGACTAAACATATACATAATCAGGTATGGGACAAAGCTCCAAGACTTTGATTTACCTCGACCGTAAGGCCGTATTGACCTTATACAAGACGACCGCCCCATGACCGCTTTTTGGCATCCATGCCATCACAGCATTGGTGAATCCTTTCACATCAGACGGGGCGGTCGAGCATCCACGGATGGACTAGCTGCGTGTCGGTGAGAAAGTGCCATGACAAGCCTAAACTCTTGGGCTAATTAATAAAAAAGCCAGCAAGGCTATAGGCTTACTGGCTTTTCTGCTTTATTTACTCGCTTTATTTCATCAAACGAGCACTGAATAAAAGCGGCTCAACTATGACTTCTTAGGAAAAATCGGATAGGACTCAGTGCCTAAGACTTTGCCATCGACCGTGAGACCATAGTAATCACTGTCATTATGGTATTTCTCCTGCGCTTGCTTCACATCACCCTTGTTACGCGGATCCTGCGGACGCTCGTGGGAGTTGATGTAAGCGGCAACATCCCAAGCCTGTTGGTTCGTCAGCTGCATGCTCTTACCAAAGGGCATGTTTTCATAAATGAAAAATGCGGCAGTATTGACCCTGTGCATTCCCGCTCCCCAGTTATAACTTTGAGGTCCCCACAGCGGCGGCAGTGCATACACACCCGCAATGGCTTGACCTTGCCCATCAACACCATGACAAGTTTGGCAATGGGCGACATACACGGCTTTACCCCGTTCAGGTGAATAGGCTTGTTCGGGTTTTGGGATCTCAGGATAAGCTCGCCCCGGCAAGTTAGCACGTTGCTCAACTGTCATAGCCTTAGCTAATGCCTCTGGTAGTGGGAAGTCATCCCGCTTGGCACCTTTGACTAACTCAGCATCACTGATCTCAGGAACAGGGCCACTGATATTAGCCTCATCCATCAAGCCGCCCATGCCTAACCAATAAGCGTAAGCAGAAAGCGCCACTAACTCAGGGCTACCTGATGCTGGGGCTTTACCATTCATCGAATAGTTAAAACAACCTTGGATGCGTTCTTCAAAGCTACTGACTTTATTGTCTTTTTTACGATAGGCCGGATAAGCAAAATACGCGCCCCAGAGGGGTGATGCGTTGGCTTTGCGGCCTGCATCCATATGGCAATTGGTACAGTTAAGCTCATTACCCACATACTTATCACGCAGCTGTTGCGTATTCACAAACAGTTGATAACCCAAACGCACTTTGTCACCAAAGGCGCCTTCGGGAATCGCACTCAAAGGTCTAGGGGTAAGATAGGTTTGATCTGCTACCTTAGGGAAAGAAGGCAGCGGAGCTTGCTTATCTGGCCGTTCTTGTACTGGCTCAGTTTCAGCTTTCGCCTGCATGGTTAACGACCCCATCGCGGCCAGTAATAACATTGCGGAATATTTCATGGCCGGCTCCTTATTTTAAATTCGCAAAGTAGTTGGCTAACGCATCAATCTCAGTGACGGTGAGCTTATTCGCGACGCTCCCCATCATGCCATCGACGTCACCTTTACGTGTTCCCGACTGCCATGCCAATAATTGCGTTTTGATATAACTCGCCTGTTGACCTGCTAAGCGGGGAAATAAGCCACCACCTAATGCAGAAGGACCATGGCAGGTCACGCAGGCTGGTAAACCACGGGACCAATCACCTTGATAGGCTAAACGGGCGGTATCGTCATTAAAAACAACTTGTTCACCGCGGATAACAGGCTTGACGTCATTGGCAGGCTTTGCTGAAAAATAGCTCGACACTTGCTCAATACCATCACCTTGGAGCGTCATTGCCATCGGCATCATGGTCGCGTTTTGGCGAACGCCCGCTTGGAAATGCTGCAATTGTGTCGAGATATATTCTTTAGATAATCCCGCTAATCGAGGGCCGAGTGGTTCAATACCCTCACCCCCTGCCCCATGGCAAGACACACATAACTGCGCAGCTTGTGGCATAACGTTCATCGATTGTTTGTCAGAAGGCTCGGCGGCAGCGGCATAGCCGCTACATAGCGTTAAGCCTATGACTAATGTTTTAATCTTCATGTTCTATCCTTGAAGAGAATTAAGCTCTAAAGCATAGGGGTTATTGTTATTTATGTTTGTGCTCACACACTAAACCCATTTTAAAATCAGCCGCTCATTTTTAAAACAGCCAATAAATGAGCCTTAACATTCATTAAGAGTCACTTATTGTTCAATTCAAACGGGATAAATTTACCTTACTCTGTACAAGGTTAAGCTGCAAGCCTTCAAGACTTAATGGCCTGATCAATAACCAAATCGCGTCGATTCGAAACGATTCAATAACTTATGTATCAAATAGCATAAAAGTAACGTGCCAACGATAGCGATTAAAATACTGCTCACTCGGTATAAGGCACTGAAGATTAAGTCGTTACCTGGGGTCAAATACTGCCCAAACAAAATCCCTAACGTGGTCATCGCACCAAAACCCACGCCAGAGCCATTCGCCTCGCGCACATGGGCTTGGCTAAAAATCATCAGTCCAATCCACAACAAGGGGACAACTAACATCAATAACCCAGACCAATCATAGAGCAGCAACTGCACAAGTATCCCAAACGACACACCCAACAGGGTGCCTATGGCGCGCTTACGGGCATAGTCGAGTGCACCATTCCAATGCATGGGAAACAATAGCAAAAGAGTGGTCGCTTGAGCCGACATCGAATCCCGCAGATCAAATATTTGGAACACCAGAAACGATGCCGTCGCTATGGTCGCGCCGAGCAAGGCTTCGTGGCGCATTCGATGCGGCGCCTTAGGCCCAGGTTTGTAAGCCGCTCTTGGTTCAACATCGGGCCAGAGTGCCGTCATAGCGTAGGCGATAACAACTGAAAGTGCTGTCGCCCAAAAGTTACTGAAAACTAAGTCGTTTAAGTCAACCCCTGGATAGCTGGCAAAGTGCAGCATGATACTGAGACTCAGCACACCGTTGGCACCAAAGAGAAACAAACTGCCGCGGGACATGGCCGCAAAGCGGTATAAAAATAATAGGAAAACGATGGGAGTCATCATACCGGGATGGCTGCCAAAGAAACCGCCGAGTAACCCAACCTCTAACCCAGCCATGGCAGATGAAGCTAATAATTGGCGCATAGCATGACCATTCATCACTGGCACTAATCCGAGTAGTAGCATAGGTGTCACAGTGAAGAAGACTCCATTGCTCCAACCAAAAATTTTACACAGGGTAAAACCTAAGGTCGCGCCAGTCGCAATCCGTAAACACTGGCGTAAATCGTTGGCCGTCAATGGGCTATGGCGTAGTAACATGCTCGTCGCCTTGTTCTATCGATACATTAAATGAGGATGTTTAACTAACTCTGCTACGTGCACACTTATGTTGCTTTGAAGCGTTCACTCAAGCGACTCGCGACAAATACAAACCACCTCGAGTCACTCGTGCTCGTCAACACAGATAAGTACTAATGGATATGCCGATAAATATGCTGGTAAATACGCTAGTAAACATTCTAGTAAATAGGCTAGTAAATATAGTGCAGTAGGCTGATTGCTTTAATCTGCACCTTAGCGAGCAAGCTAAAAAGGCTATTCTCGGGCAGCAGTTGCACGGTCGCGCGCGCACCGGCGGGTAAGCTGTTCATCGCCATCCCATCTAACTCCAAATGCAGTCTCAATCTTTGGGCATCACGTACCCAACGGTCCGATTCCTGCGGCGCGGCTAAACGGCCATTGGCATCGAATTGCCCAGCACTCACGCCCGCATCAACACTGCTCACCGTCGCCCGATATAAACGCCCAGGTTCACCATCGAACGCAATCAAAGCGGTCGAAGAAGCATTCACGCCACGCAGGCTCTTCTCGCGAAAATCGGCAATAATATCCACTTTATCCGATACCACGGCCAACAGAGGTTGCCCCACGGTCGCAAAACTACCGACTTCTAACTGCAGGTTAGTCACTATCCCATCTTGATCGGCACGTATTTGGGTGTAAGACAGATTAAGCTCAGCTTGAGCTAAATGGTTTTGCGCCTGACGCACTTTAAGATTCTCTTCGCCATAACTGCCACGACTCACTTTGAGTTTTTCTAAACGGGCATTGGCGGCAAGCAAATTGGCTTCTGCTGCTGCGGCATCACTATCGGCTAGCTCCTTTTGCTGCTGCGATACACCATGGGTGGCATACAGGGCATCGAGACGTTTAGCCTCGCTGCGTTTTTGTTGTGAGGTGGTTTTATTGGCATTGACCTCGGCCTTAGCAGCCAGTAGCGAGGCATCTAACTCAGCATTATCTTGACGGGCTTGCTCTAAGGCCAATTTAGCTTGCGATACCGCTAACTCATAGGGCGCGGGATCGACTTGAAACAACAAATCGCCCTTGGTAACCGCTTGGTTATTGGTCACGGCTATGGTCTGGATTTTACCGCTGATCTGCGGTGTCACTTTAGTCACTACACGGGTCGCCATGGCTTGAGGCGTCAATGGCATCATAGTGTCGGCCAGCATGAAATAGCCAAAAACCATCACAAAGCCAAACATGGCAAATTTTACTAAACGGGCAAACTGTTGATCCGGTGTCATCTTCTTTCTCACAAAAGGGTGTCTGTAACCTTGGTTAATTTGGCGCTGGCGTTGTCGCTGATCAGGCTAATAATGCGTTCAAATTCGCTCAACTCTTCGGCACTGATCCCGCCTAATAACTCACGGCGCACTTGAATAATCCGCGCTTCCATTTGCTTTAAAACATCTAATCCCGCTGGCGTCAGGCTCACAATCCTTGCCCGCTTATCTTTGTCACAACAATGACGCTCGACTAAACCTTGCTCTTCTAATTGCCCTAAGGTGCGCATTAGCGAAGCCAATTCAATTTCTAAGGCATCGGCCAATACTTTTTGGCTAACACTGTCGCCTAAACGCAGCAGTTTCCATAGGGCAGTCCAACGGGGATGAGTTAATCCTAAAGGTGCCAGCTCGACATCGGCCACGGTACGCCACAGTCGATGCAGACGACCTAAATGCTCCGCCAGTGATAACTCTTTTAGTCGCTCTAATTCTTTTTGCATCTTGCCCACCCACTTAGTTAGCGTGCTAAGCATTATACTTAGTTAGCATGCTAAGTAAATATTTAGGCCCAAAATAGATCTGTGTCCAAGGGCACGAAACGAGCGTAAGAGGGAATAAATAACTTAAAAAGGTTCGCGCCCTCTCAAATCTTATCAAGTTGTATCTCTATAATATCAAACGGATAAATTGAGTTGATTTGCACATGAATTGGAGGCTGTTTTGATAAATCTAAAAATTAGTACGAGGATCGTTATTGGGATCTGTCTATTACTGTTAACAGTAATGAGCTTTATCATGCCGCTCGTTCTCTCTGAATTCAGTCGCCAAGTTGCAGAATCCGAGCAAAGAGAACTCCATAAGATCTATGAAACCGCTGTTGCCGAGATAGCCTCATCGGGCAAATTAGCCGAAGCAATGGCAACCATCATCTCACTCACGCCAGAAGTTCAAAGCACCTTTGCAACAGGCGAGCGTGATGAACTCACCGCCCGTACCTTACCTATATTTACCCAACTTAAGCGCGATTTTGCGGTTCAGCAATTCCAATTTCATAGGCCACCAGCCACTTCTTTTCTACGCTTGCATCGTCCCGAAAAATTTGGCGATGATCTCACCAGCATACGCAAGACCATAGTGGAAACAAATAGCCAAAAGCGCCCTCTTTATGGCTTGGAATATGGAGTGGAAGGATTAGGTATTCGTGGTTTAGTTCCAATGAATTACAACGGACAACACACAGGATCAGTTGAGTTTGGCATGTCCTTCGGTCAACCCTTTTTTGATAATTTTAAACAAGCCTATCAAGCAGAAATTGCCCTCATCTTGCCAGATGGTTCAGGGTACAAGTTATTTGGCGCTACATTCACGCCTGATACCCAAGCGGCAGATGAACTCAATAACGTCATGCAAGGCCATGAAGTCATACGCACTATTTCCTTAAATAACAAAACCTACGCCCTGTATCGCAATGCCATAAAAGATTACTCAGGAAACGTGTTTGGCGTACTCGATATTGCGATGGATAGAACCCATTCAGAACAAGCGATAGCGGATATTCGCCTTAAGTTGATCCTTATCGGTTTAGTGGCTCTGGTCATTGGAACTGCCATTGCTTGGTTTATTGCCAAAGGGATTACTCGCCCTATCGCTGAAACCACCCAAGCCATGAATGATATCGCTGAAGGTGAAGGCGATTTAACCCGCAGAATCGCGGTAAAAGGTAAGGATGAAATTGCTGAATTATCGATGGCATTCAACCGCTTTGTAGAAAAAATTCACAACACAGTTTCCCACGTCGCCGACTCAACAAGCCTGCTCGCCACCTCTGCTGAAGAAATGTCGAGCATTACGCGGGAAACCCAGAAGATGGCGAGTCGTCAGCACCTCGAAACCGAGCAAGTTGCCACCGCAATGAATGAAATGGCCGCAACGGTACAAGAAGTTGCCCATAACGCGACCGATGCGGCCGATGCAGCCAATCATGCCAATGACTCAACCGAACAAGGCAAATTGGTTGTACAAAAAGTGGTAACCACTATCGCCATACTGGCCGAGGAAATAGCCACAGCAGCGATTGAAATCAATGAATTAGAGCGTAATACCGCTGAAATCGATTCTGTACTTGTAGTTATCCGTAATATTGCCGACCAAACTAATTTACTCGCACTCAATGCGGCAATTGAAGCCGCAAGGGCGGGAGAACAAGGTCGAGGGTTTGCAGTCGTTGCCGATGAAGTACGCACTCTGGCGAGTCGCACTCAAGCATCTACGGCAGAAATTCAGCAGATGATCGAAGCGCTTCAGCATAAAGCTAAGTCTACAGTCAATGCGATGGAAACCAGCACCCGCACCACCCAAAGCTGTGTATCCCAAGTTCACCAAGCGGGTGAAGCACTCGAAGCCATTACCCATGCGGTTTCCACCATTAGCCAGATGAATATCCAGATCGCCAGCGCTGCAAATGAGCAATGTGCGGTTTCGGCTGAGATTAATAAAAATGTTAATAACATCAATGATATTGCGACCAATGCGACAGATAGTGCGGTACAAACCGCACGCGCTGGCGATGAACTTGCCCAACTCGCAGCCCGTTTAACAACTTTATTAGCTCAATTTAGAATTTAAACAAAACAAAACGCCGCATTCTCTGCGGCGTTTTTATTAGCTTATTTTATAAAGTTTTATTTAGGACGCACGCCTAAAGTGTGGCAAATCGCGTAGGTCAATTCGGCGCGATTTAAGGTGTAAAAATGGAAATCCTTCACGCCTTCGCGGGACAGCACTTTCACCATGTCGATGGCCACGTTTGCGCCCACCAATTGGCGTGTACCGGCATCGTTTTCTAAACCATCGAATTGCTTGTGTAGCCAGCCCGGTAACGACACATTGGTCATGCCCGCGAAACGTTTTAACTGGGTAAAGTTAGTCACAGGTAAGATACCTGGCACGATTTCAACGTCGATACCTGCGGCAACGCAGCGGTCACGAAAGCGCAGGTAAGATTCCACATCGAAGAAAAACTGGGTAATGGCACGGCTAGCGCCCGCATCAATCTTACGCTTAAGGTTGATCAAATCCGCCTGTGCGTTGCTCGCATCGGGATGCACTTCTGGATAAGCCGCAACGGAAATATCAAAGTCGGCCACAGAGCGCAGTAAACGCACTAAATCCACCGCAAAACGGGTTGGCTTAGGGCTACCCGCAGGCAAATCGCCCCGCAGTGCCACTATGTCACGAATGCCCGATTTCCAGTAATGCTTAGCCAGTTCTAATAGCTCTTCATCGCTGGCATCCACTAAGGTTAAGTGCGGCGCGGCAACGAGGTCGGTTTCCTGTTGGATACGTTCAATCACGCCGTGAGTGCGGTCGCGCACGCCTGAGTTAGCACCGTAAGTCACAGACACAAACTTAGGATTAAGCGGCTCTAAACGACGAATAGAGTTCCACAGTATCTGTTCCATTTCGGGGGTCGATGGCGGGAAAAACTCAAAAGAAACATTAATATCGCCATTAAGCTCAGACAAGCTCTGGTTCAGCGATTGTGAATGTTGTGCGTGATGAAAAGCCATGTGTATTTCCTCAACCGCCCTTGGCGCTACTCTTTGCTAGTATGAATTCGTTCAAATGGACGTTTGGACGTCTATATGTCCATATACTAGAGAAACTGAGATGTAAGTCAAGCCCAAAAATACCCATAAACCGCATTTAATCTCGGTTAATTCAATAGATTTATTCTAGCCAATAAAAAAGGACTCGAATGAGTCCTTTAAGAAGCTTGATAACGCGTTATTCCTGCAGCAGATCGCGACAGATCTGAGTCAGATCCGACTGCACCGCCGCCGCTGTCACTTCGCGTCCTGCGCCTGGTCCACGGATGATCAGCGGATTACCTTGGTAGAAGACACTGCGGATCACAAACACATTATCACCAGGGGTTAAGTTGGCGTAAGGGTGATGGGTGTCAATCCACTGCAAACCCACTTCGGCCTTGAGCTCTGGACCGCTGTTGTCTAAGGATGCCACATATCTGAGCACCTTATTTTGCTCCGCCGCCGCACCATACTGTTGCAGCAGATCGGCATCTAATTCGGCAATGCGGGTGAGAAATTGATCTAAGGGAATATCCGCCAAAGCGGCTGGTACGAGTGAGCGCAGTTCAATATCTTCAAGCTCGATTTCAAGGCCTATTTCACGGGCCAAAATAAGCAGTTTACGCTGCATATCACGGCCGGAGAGATCATCGCGGGGATCGGGTTCAGTGATGCATAAACCTCTGGCTTCAATCACTAATTCAGAGAAAGGCTTGCTGGTATCGTATTTCTCAAACAACCAACACAAGGTGCCAGAGAAAATCCCACCTACCGCTTCAACGCTATCACCGCTGTTACGCAGATCATTTAGCGCATGTTGGATGGGTAAACCTGCGCCACAACTGGCGTTATAGCGCCAAAATAAGCGACGATTACCCAGTTGCTGCTTTAACTCTCGATAGAAAGGCAGTGGACCCGAGCCCGCAAGTTTATTCGCGCTCACCACATGGATGCCACGCTCGAACAATTCTGGATATTGCAGCGTCAAACTGGCGCTGGCACTGATATCTAAGGCCACCAGCTCATCGCAGTTAACTTGCTCTAATTGCTCGAATAAATGTTCATACTGCCAAGGCGTTGCTTCAGTATTAAACTCTGTTTGCCACGCGGCAAGATTAATCCCAGTGGATTTAATCAAGGCTTTACTCGAACTGACTAAACCGACTAACTCAACACTGGCTTCGAGTTCATGGTCCAGTGATGGTGAAACCGACTTAAACAGATCGATCCAAGCCTCACCGATATTACCCACACCGAGCAGCAGGACGCCAATGCGTTTACGCGGGCCAGCGCAGCGACGGTGGACTTTTTGGGTTAACAAATTCACCTGTGACTGAGGCACCAGCGTCACTAAACTTAAATCGCCACTGAACAAAGGTTTAGCATCACGGCTCAGTAAACGCGCGAAGCTGCGGCGATAATGTTCGGCATCGGCACTGACTAATGCGACTAAACCGAGATCGGTATTGATCTGCTGATCGCTGATCCCTAAAGCTTCTGCCTCGGCATCGAGCAATCTTTGCACTTGTTTTTGATTTTCAGCGGTATAGGCAAGCTCAACCCTTTGGTGGGCTGAGGTCCAATGGGCCAATGGCGTTAAACCCGCGGCAATCAATAAATCTAATAAACGAGTTAACTCCCCCGTGAGTTTAAAGCCAAACAGGACGACAGCATTGAGATTAGTCACCACAGGCGCGCTCGCCGACGAACTGTGGGGTGCGATTAAGGTGAAGTCGGTGTGCGATGCATAACTTGAACGCACCGCTAAGCTCACTTCGGTATTGAATAACGGCTGCAGAGTGCGCGAATGCAATACTGGCGAGCCCAAACGCGCTAGGCGATCGGCTTCGGCAAGTGACATGCTTTTTAGTAACTTGGCATCGTTGATTTTATTAGGATCGGCGTTGAACACCCCTTCCACATCGGTCCAAATGGTCACGCGCTCGATATCGGCGAGACTAGCAATCAGGCTGGCGCTAAAATCTGAACCATTACGGCCAAGTAATAGGGTATCGCCACGCTCGTTAGCGCAGATAAAACCTGTGATCACTAAGCGTTCATTGGGATGCGCGGCTAATAGGGCTTGTACTTTAGCGCGGGATTCTTGTACCCGAATTTGCGGTACAGCGGCTTCATCGGCCACTAAAATTGAACAGGCATCCACATGGCTTGCCGCCACGCCAGATTCGCGCAGTAGCGCCGCCATTAAACGTGCCGACCAACGTTCGCCAAAGCTCACCACATGATTGATTTGGTATTCGTTGCGCTCATCTAAGGACAACAAGCTGATGAGTTGCGCTTTATCTGTGGCCAAACGCTCACGCAGATCGCGGGCTTGTTCATTCGACAACAACTGCTCAATCAACCCCTGTTGGTAGCTGATCAGCACTTGTAATTCTTCTTGCCATAGCTGACCCGCATCACGCAGCGCTAATAATTTATACAGGAAATTCGTGCTTTTACCCGCCGCAGAGACCACCACGAGATCATCACTATGACCGTGGGTTAACAGGATATGGGCGACTCGGCGATAACAATCGGCATCCGCTAAACTGGAGCCACCAAATTTATGTAAGTGACAACGTGCCATCTATTATTCCTCTACTGACAAGCCGCAACGGCGGCTAATCCTGCTTGAATATCTGCAACTAAATCGGCGGCATCTTCAATACCCACCGATAGACGCAATAGGGTGTCCTTAATACCAGCCTCGAAGCGCGCTTGCGGCTCCATGGCTCTGTGGGTCATAGTGGCGGGCACTGCCACTAAACTTTCGACGCCACCTAAACTTTCCGCCACGCTAAATAAGCTGAGTGCACCTAAAAAGGCCACCACTTCGGCCTCGCCGCCTTTGAGCTCAAAGCTCAGCATAGCGCCAAAGCCCTGTTGTTGCTTGGCCGCAATGGCGTGACCTGGATGATCCGCAAGCCCTGGGTAATAGACTTTACTCACCACAGGGCTTTGCGTTAATAACTCAATAATACGCTGGGCATTGGCTTGATGCTCGCGAATACGCACAGCTAAGGTACGTAGGCCGCGCAGGGTCAGATAACTGTCGAAGGCTGACCCCGTTAAGCCTAGAGTGTTCGACCACCAATGTAAGCTTTCGCCGATTTGCGCGTCTTTGGCGACCACAGCGCCGCCGACCACATCGCTGTGACCATTGATATATTTAGTGGTGGAGTGGATAACGATATCCGCGCCTAACAATAGGGGTTGTTGCAATATCGGCGATAAAAAGGTGTTATCGACCACCACCAGCGCGCCGACACCATGGCTCGCCTTAGCAATGGCTTCGATATCCACCACACGCAATAACGGGTTTGATGGGGTTTCGAGCCACACCATCTTAGGATTCTGCGCAATAGCGGCGGCTAACGCTTGGCTGTCGGTTTGGTCGACCACAATGAGCTTAAACTGGCCTTTCTTCGCCAAGTTGGTAAATAAACGGTAGGAACCGCCATAGCAATCATGGGGCACAACCAATAGGTCATCGGGGCCGAGCAAGGTCGTCACTAAGGTGATGGCCGCCATGCCAGTGCACGTCACTATCCCAGTGGCGCCCTTTTCTAATTGCGCTAATGCTTCGCCTAAAATGCAGCGTGTTGGGTTGCCTGAACGACTGTAATCGAATTCGCGGGGATTTTTATGACCATCGAAGGCGTAATTAGTCGACAAATAAATCGGTGGCACAACTGCGCCATATTGAGTATCGCTTTCGATACCCTGACGCACTGCCAGTGTGGCTAATTGACGCTCTGCCATGGGTGGACTCCTAAATTCGGTAGACTGATAGAGATGTCTGGACGTCTAAATGTACCTAAGCCCAACGCTATCGTCAATAGGCGTGAAGACGTTTAGACGTCTGAACATAAAGAAATCTGTTTGCAATCACAAAGAAATAGTAGCAATAATTTGACTGTTCTTTGTAAGGGTTTAAAATCTGCCCCGAATTTAGCGTTATAACAGGTGAGTCAATGACTGAATGGAATGGGGAATACATCAGCCCCTATGCTGAACATGGCAAGAAGAATGAACAAGTAAAAAAAATTACTGTGTCTATTCCGCTCAAAGTGCTTAAGGTCCTTACGGACGAACGAACTCGTCGTCAGGTCAATAATTTGCGTCACGCCACCAACAGCGAGCTGTTGTGTGAGGCATTTTTGCACGCCTACACTGGCCAGCCATTGCCTAACGATGAAGATCTGTCAAAAGATAGCCCAGACAGCATTCCCGCCGAAGCCAAGTTGCTGATGGACGAGATGGGGATCGAGTGGGAAGACATGGAATAGCGACTTGTCGCTGGCAAAGTTACATCACAGTGCTCATCAATAGGGATCGTTAACGATCCCTTTTTGTTTATATGGAATCCTATGTTTTCTATGATAGATCCACAGACTCTCGCCCTGGCCTCACTGATTGTGTTTCTTGGCGCCTTAACCCAGAGCCTGATTGGGTTTGGCCTAGCGGTTGTCGCCAGTCCTTTGCTGTATATCGTCGATCCACAACTTGTACCTGCGCCTGTTATTGCTATGGGTTTCTCCATCGCCCTGCTGACCTTAGTGCGTGAACGCGGTCACTTAGAATTCAATGGCTTGCAATATGCGCTCATAGGCCGCGTGCCCGGTGGTTTTATCGGCGCGAGTTTATTACTGTTTGCGCCTCAACCCATACTCGGTTTATCCATCGCCGCTATTGTGACTGTCGCAGTGATCCTCAGCCTGTATAAATTCAGCCTGCCAGTGAATAAGAAAACCCTCTTCGGTGCGGGCGTGGTTTCAGGGATCTTCGGCAATATCGCCGCGATTGGTGGCCCGCCGATGGCGATTTTGTTGGCAGGCAAAGATGCCTCGCAGTTTCGTGCAGCCCTGTCGGCCTTCTTCATTTTTAGCTCCATGATTGCACTGATCATTTTAGCGATCACTGGCTTATTAGAATTAAAACATCTGTGGCTGTCGTTGATGCTGCTCCCCTCAGTGATTTTAGGTTACTTAGTCGCAGGACGATTAGTGGGCCGTGTCGATAAAGAGAAGACAAAGATGGCAACGTTAGTCCTGTGCAGTATCAGCGCCTTAGTGCTAACGGTGAAGTCGGTTATTGAGTTATTACCCCAATAAGCGTCCTGCTTGTACTGGCAAACCTTCTCAAGATTCAAACAATAAAAAAGCACTGACATTGCCAGTGCTTTTTCTTTATCTATCAATATGTAAAGCTAGATTACACTCAGCTTAAATAGCTTTGCCCTGCGTACACAATAAAGTGTCTTAAGGCGAGTACGCCCGTTAAGCTCGCACAAGCCACCATGATCATCGCGCCCTTAGTGTGGCGAGTCGCGGCGGGTAGCAGCATAAACAGCAATGGAATACCAAAACCTATACCGACAACGCCTATCCAGAACACGCTTGCCCATAACCCAGAAGTTAACGATGCTAAGGCCGCAGCCGCCGCGCCGCCCTTGAAGTACAAGGCGCAGAACAACATGAACAGGAACAAAATTTCAATCGCCATCACAGGCAATTCTAAACCGTGCATCTTCACTAAGGTTTTGTCGTGGCTGTCCGTCTTAAACATCAGCAACGCCAGTACCGCATTTGCCGCAGCGCCCGCCGATAGACCTGACACTAAAAACAGCGCAGGCAGTACCGCAGTGTTGAGCATAGGATAGGCATTCATCGCCGAAATTAAGAAGCCAGTGTAAGCCCCTACGCCAATGGCGAGGACAAACAACAATACTTCAATCAGCTTTCGAAATGGCATAAGTAACTTAGCGATAGGTGTTAGGAAACCCAAACCCCATTTTGGTAAGTCATCCCGCAGCACAATAATGGCGTATGCAAAGGCCAAGGGAGAATACGCCAGCAGCGCCAGCACCCCGATTGCCATCACAGACTGGAAGTTATAGTGAATTAAGATCAACCAAAAGTGGAATGGTTTGGTTAAGTCAAACACTAAACAAGCTAGACCTAAGCTAATTGCTACAGGCCCAATAATGGCTGCCGCCTTAAGAATGCTGCTTTCAGCTCCCGCGCTGAGTTCCTTATTCGCCCAGCGCAAACCAATGCCAATCAGTAAACTGCCCGCGGATAACCCCGCCATAAACAGGTAAACGGCGATGACCCAGTGCCAAGTGACAGGATCATATTGCGCCATGTCGCCCCAAGTATTGTTCATAATCAAATCCCCCCTCTTTTGGTAGGAACGCGATATACCCTAGGTTTAGTGCCCAAATGGGTTTTATCTTGGTAAGTGATTTTAGTGTTGAGCATGATGGCCACTTCACTGCGTGGATCATTAGCATCACCAAACACTAAGGCATCGGTTGGACACACAGTCACACACGCTGGCTCTTCGCCCCGCGCTAAACGACTGTCTTTACAGAAGTTACACTTATCCGCCGCCTTGGTTTCTGGGTTCATAAAGCGCACTTTATAGGGGCACGCTGCCACACAGTACATACAGCCGACACACTTCTCGGTATGGATAGAGATAATGCCATCTTCACCCACATAGGCCGCGCCTGTTGGGCACACTTTAACGCAGGGTGCATCTTCACATTGCTGGCAAGATACCCTGTGATATTTGAAATGCAGATTGGGCATCTCACCAAAGGGGCCTTCCACACGCACTTGCAGACGAGTTACGCCTTCGGGTACACCATTTTCACTGCGACACGCCACGTTACAAGCTTGGCAGCCGATGCACTTATTCTCGTCGTGCACCATTACATATCGTTTATTCATTTAAGCCTCCGATTAGCGCTTTGCCAGCGTGACGCCCGTGGTGTGCACTGTCATGCCACACACAGGAGCAGTAACGTGCGGCAGTAAGTTACCGCAGTGGATACCTTTGCCCGTTGCTCTGACCAACTCTTTGTTTTTAGAACCAAAGCCCATGTAAGCAAACACAGTATCTTGGCGAATGCCCGGTGTGACTAAGGCATGGCCTTCTTCTGTGCCAACACTGCTGGTGAGGCGGATTGGGTCGCCATTGCTGATGCCTAACTTGCCCGCAGTAACGGGGTGAACCCACACAGCGTTATCCGACATCAGGTTAGCGAGCATAGGCACATTGTGGGTGGCGCCATTGGTGTGCACCGCCACTTTGCCTTGGATAAAGTACAACTCATCTGCTTTTTTAAGATTCACTTCGCGGAACTTGATCACCCCACGGCCTGGTGCCATGGCTTCCACTTTCGCGGAAGTGAGTTCAATTTTGCCACTCGGGGTTTTAAAGGTCAGTGCGCTGGCGTAAGTGCCGTCTTCATCGGCAGGTCGAGCATTGGAGTATGCCTTAATAAACTCGGCAACCATCTTAGGCTCGCACAACATAATTGGCTTACCAAAGCTCACAAAACCTTCGTCTTTGATCCGGCGCAGCAGGTCAGTGTCGCGGTTCACCTGCAGCATTTGCAGGGTTTCCATGTTTTCCCATGGATAGAACTCGCCAAGGCCCATAGCCACACCCACATCCTTAAAGATCTGCCAAGAAGGCTTAGTATCACCTAAGGTTTCAACGACCCGTTGGCGCACATAATAGGCCGGATTTTTACCTGACTTATCAGCAATTTCTTCATCACGTTCAAGATAAGTCGACTCAGGTAAAATCACGTCCGCATAGGCGGCGGTTTCGCTGATATACACATCACACACGGCGATAAAGTCGAGCTTTTTCATCGCTTCAACAACGCGTGCTCTGTCTGTCATGGTTTGCATTGGGTTAGTGCGTGACATCACCCAGCCGTGTAACTGGTAGGGCACTG
Source organism: Shewanella sp. SM20 (assembly GCF_025654545.1). Lineage (NCBI taxonomy): Bacteria > Pseudomonadati > Pseudomonadota > Gammaproteobacteria > Alteromonadales > Shewanellaceae > Shewanella > Shewanella sp. SM20. The sequence continues at coordinate 17,606 of NZ_JAKKRK010000060.1, forward strand.
CGCTTAAGGTGGCATCGAGAATGGTTTGGTAAACGCCGCCCGATGTCCACATCATGGCGTACTGTTCTTCCACCTGATCGATACGTTTCGCTGCTGGTTTTGGCATGTCTTTCACGCCAGGTTTTGCCAATACGGGCGCAACCGCTTCACCGGCAAGCTTGTTGTAATCACCGGGTTTCTGGCCGATATAAATCCCGCCCTTACGCTCAATATTACCAATCAAGACGTTAGCGGCGTAAAGGGCGCGGCGCATCTCAAACTCTTCGGTGGTAAAGGTGGCTCTGTGACCAAAATCGACCACAGCATGGGGCGCTTTAGCAGCATATTCGTGTGCGATACGACGAATGTCTTTGGCAGGCACATCGGAGATGGTTTCCGCCCATTCAGGGGTATAAGCTTTCACTTCGGCGGCAAAGGCTTCGAAGCCTTCCACATAACGCACGACAAATGCCTTGTCGTAAAGATTATCTTCAATCAATACATGGCATAACGCCAAGGCGACGGCTACGTCGGTACCGGGGCGAATGGCATACCATTCATCGGCTTTATCGGCCACGACGGAGAATCTTGGCTCGAACACCACCAGCTTGGCACCTTTGTCCATTTGCGCCGCCATCATGCCGCGGGTTTCGGACATATTGATGCCTTCGTACAGGTTATGGCCGAAGTTAATGATGTATTTTGAATTGCCTAAATCACGTTTAACCTTAGTGCCAAAAATAGCCTTAGCGGCAATTTCATAACCACCAGGGCAAGTCGACGCGTGGGTAAAGGTATTTGGACTACCAAAGGCGGTCGCAAGGTGAAACAAATGCTTTTCTTGTGAGCCAGATTTTGACGAGAATGCCACGGCTTCTGGGCCATGTTCTTTTTTGATTTTATTGAGGTTTTCAGCGATTAATTTATAAGCCTCATCCCAACTGATCTCAGCCCATTTGCCTTCGCCGCGCTCACCGACCCGCTTTAACGGTTTAACGATACGCTGTGGATCGTACAATAAACTATGGCCTGCGCCGCCACGGGCACACACTTTACCGCCAAAGGATTTAGCGGCCTTGTTGCCACTAATGAAGACGTTTTTGCCCTCAATCACCCGCGCCGAAATTGGGCAGCGAGTCGAACACATTTCACAAATACTGGCAATGTCTTTGCCCATGCCCTTTAGCTGCTTATTCTCTAATGCCGCTAAGCTGCCCGGCAGCAGACTGGCCAGCGCACACGTGGCGCTGCTCGCTCCTGCTCCCTTTAAAAAGGTTCGCCTATTAAGCTCAATCATGGTTACCTCCATCACGCTCATCCCACCCGTCAGTCGCCACATTGGACGCCATCGAGCAGAGGTTTGCTCACTGATTTGATTACTTTTTTAGTTATAAAGCGTTAAAACAGCGCCACCATATCTTCAAAATACACGGCATACGCTGAATACACTGCTCATCCACAGAGATTGTTATCCCGAAAGAGGTAGGTGGGTATTGTGGTAAACCACATGGGGAAGCTCGGTGTGATCTACCGCAACTAAAACCTAGGACTGACCTTGAAATACGTGAATAAGATCAATAGGTCCTAAAACACGAGCAGAAAAAAGCCGCCAGATGGGGTAAATGGCGGCTTCAAAAAAACAGATATCTCAGTAAATTGCGATAACACTCGTGGAATGAGCATCACTATGCTGAGTGAAAAGCTGAGTAAAAACCTACCACAATCCTTAATCCATTAATTCTATATCGAGGCAGTTGAGCAGCCGAATCGCTTCGTCACGGCTAAACTTAGCGCCTTTGATTTTATTGTTAAAAATGTCGATATCGTAATTGGATGCCTCGCTGAAATCCGCCTCCAATAATTGAGTTCGGCCAAACAGACTATGACTAAAATCCGTGTAGGTGAAATTGGCTTGATTAAAACTGCCCTCGCGAAAATCGACATCGTGGGCCTTACACTCTTCGATGATAATTTCATCGAGGGACAAACCTAAAAATGAGCAATCATTTAAGATGGATTGCTTAAAGGAAAAGGGCGCGGCAAAGGATAAACGCGACCACGCGGCGCGGGTCCAATCGATACCGACTAACTTACATTCTTCAAACTCCACCCCGCTGAACTGACACTGGGGCACTTTCACTAAACTTAAGTTGCAACGCACAAAGCGGCAATCGATAAACTTGCATTTACGGAAAGTGCTCTCGCTAAAATGGCAATCTTGAAAGCAGCAATCCTCGAACTCTATGCCCTGTAGATCTTGTGCTAATTCCGACAAGCCATTGAACTGTTTTGATAAAAAACTATTGCCTTGCAAAGCCGCGCTTTGCGCGAGTTGCGATGGCGCAAGCTGTGGCACTTCTTTCTGTGACGACATAACACCTCTAATCCTGCCCAATCCCCAGCAATAAAATATGCAGGGCAATTGGGCTAGGTACTGCTTATTATTGACTCTCTGATACGAGGCTTGAGACTCGCCGGCTAAATGCTCGCGACGAGTTCCTCAAGCTGATCGGTCGCCTTAGACCACCCCTGATAAAACCCCATATCCTCATGATTCTGCCTATCTTCGCTATTCCAATGCAGCACCCGCGCAGTGTACTTGGTCTTACCATCTATAGGTTCAAACATGATGGTTGCCGTCATAAAGGCTTTATCGGACGGCACCCAAGCCTCAGTAAAGGCATCGGTAAATACGATGCGCTCATTCTCAACCACCTCGAGATACACGCCACGATTCGGGAAATCCTGTCCCTCAGGGCTGCGCATCACGATCACATTTGAACCACCGGCACGCACATCTAAGCTCGCGCTAGCCACAGTCCACGGCCTTGGCGTAAACCAAATTTTGAGGAGCTCTGGCTCGGTCCACGCGCGGAACAGCTTTTCTGGCGGCGCATCGATAATCCGCTCTAATACTAGCTCTCGTTGATTATCATTATGTACATGCTGACTTGTGCTCATATTCCCTCCATTGGATATTTGGCTTGATGGTCTTGTCGGCTGCAGCTACGTCATAAGCTCGCACATCAGCGCGCTAAAATACAGCCCTTCAACATTCGCTCGTCCGCAGAACACCAGCCCTCCATCATGCTCAGCACTGAGTGTTAGCGCGTGATTCCCTTGCAAATCCTTATGCCCGCTAGATTCAAGCCACAGAACTATGTAAAGAGCAGTGTAAAGGGCTGTGTAAAGATCTGTGCAAAGAGCGATGCAAATAGCCGTGGCAAATTTTGTCAAAAAAGGTAGAATGTCGCCACTTTTTCGCGGCAGTCTAGAACAAGGTTCTCTCGGATTAATGGTTAGCATTTTCGAGCAAAATGGCACGGGCCCAGCCCGCTTTCGCAGACCACTTTCACTGTGGTGCCAACCTTGCCCTGCGTTTGTTCCCTCCCTTGCATTATCTCCACCCAACACAATTCAAACACCGCCCGAAAATACCCCTTTTGCTGTTCAAGATTTAACATCAAATCCCGCAAACTGGCTGAGCGATTTACGCCCTAAGCCAAGCGCGAATAATAAAGCGGTTGCAATAAATCTGGCTGTTGCTAACGCTATAGTCCATCTGCAAACCGACACTTATAAAAACCTTATCCCTACACTCTCTATCCTAAGGAATACTCGTCATGAGTCTTGCTGATTCCGTATTAGCCGTGAATAACGATTTGCCAATCCGCACCGACAGCCCAGTCCACAGCGGCAAGGTTCGCAGCGTTTACTGGCTAACCGATGCCGACAGCCGCCGTTTAATCAAAACCAAGGGTTATAACGTCCCCGAAGATACCCCGCTCGCCATCATGGTGATCAGCGACCGTATCTCAGCCTTCGACTGTATCTTCCACGGTGAAGGTGGTCTCAAAGGCATTCCCGGTAAAGGCGCGGCATTAAACGCGATTTCTAACCACTGGTTTAAACTGTTCGCCGAAAACGGCCTAGCCGACAGCCATATTTTGGATATCCCGCACCCGTTCGTATGGATAGTCCAAAAAGCCCGCCCCATTAAAGTCGAAGCCATTTGCCGCCAGTACATCACAGGCTCAATGTGGCGCGCTTACTCTAAGGGCGAGCGAGTATTCTGTGGCATCACACTGCCAGAAAGCTTAGAGAAAGATCAAAAGCTCCCTGAGCTGTTAATCACCCCATCGACTAAGGGCATTTTAACCGGCATCCCAGGCGTGCCAGCCCAAGATGACGTGAACATCAGCCGCAGCGATATCGAAGCCAACTACCAAGCCTTTGGCTTTGAAAAGTTAGAAGATATCGACCTGTACGAGAAGCTGTTAAAAGATGGCTTTAAGGTGATTTCAAAAGCACTGGCCGATATTGACCAAGTGTTTGTCGACACTAAGTTTGAGTTCGGCTATGTGACCGATAAAGATGGCAATTCAAAACTGATTTACATGGATGAAGTCGGTACTCCAGATTCATCACGTATTTGGGACGGCGCCGCCTACCGCGATGGCAAGATATTAGAAAACTCCAAAGAGGGTTTCCGCCAATTCCTGCTCAATCATTTCCCTGATCCTGATGTGCTGCTCAACAAAGACAGAATGCCAGAGCGTGAAGCCCTCGCCCGCGACAATGACCTCCCACTTGAGGCCATGATGCAAGTGTCACGCACTTACACTGGCGTTGCCGAGAAGGTGACTGGCGCTCCAATCCCGCTGCCAGCGAATCCTAAGGCAGATATTATTAAGATCCTCAAAGATGAGTATGATCTGATTGTGTAATAGAGAGTTGTAATCAAATCTGAGGTTTTGGGTGGTTTACCCATAACTGAATAGTAGAAAAGGCGCTTAGGCGCCTTTTTGTTTAAGTCATTCACAAACTTAACCAATACACCGCTGATGATTAAGCACTGTCATTCCAGTGACACGCCATGAACTCATCCATGAGGGCTCGACGACGGCATCTGATGTAAAAGGATTTACGAATGTCGCGATCACATGGATGTGAATGAGCGACCATGTCACGGACGGTCACTTACATGCCAATGCTTAATTCAACCAACTCTTCAGTAATCTGTATGCCTTTTCACAAGCATACACTTTACAAATTTAACAATGGGCGGCTCGTTAAATTGTTTCGGTGTAACGGCGTTTTTCAAGCTAGTTGTCACCATTGACCGTTTTAAGCGGCCTGTTTTTCTACTTCTTTAACTGACTCTCTTTCCGGGTTTAGCGTTGTCGGCCCTACTGGTTCGCAGTTTCGCACTTCACGTTTTCCCCAACGGTTTGGGTTGGCTGCTTTCGCGGCTTCAATTCGTTCTTTACGTTGGGCCAGTATGGCTTCATCCTGACCGGTATGGCGTTGCTGTGGCGTCACGAACCGCAACTTGCTGTGCTTATGTTCGTAGTTGTACCAACGCGTAAACTTCAGCACCCAAGTCCTTGCTTCATCGAGACTTTTAAAGCCTGCAGATGGCCAGTCCGGCCGGTATTTGCAAGTGCGGAACAGCGACTCTGCAAACGGATTATCGTTGCTAACCCTTGGCCTGCTGTACGATGTCGTCACACCAAGCTCATACGCTTTCATTCGCATCGTCTGCGATTTCATCGGTGCGCCGTTATCCGAATGCAGCACCACACCACTGTGTAAACATTTCTCCCGGATCAGCGTTTGCTCTAACAGCTTTGCTGCATGCTCACCTGATTCCTGTTCATGGACTTCACCACCAACAATTTTCCGGCTGAACACATCTTCGAGCATATAAAGGTAGTAAAACTGCCCACGCACCGTGCTCGGCAAGTAGGTGATATCCCAGCAAAACACCTGGCAAGGCCCTGTTGCGGTATAAGTCGTTGGCAGCGTTGACCCCTTCGGCGCTAAACTCCGGCCACGATGATGCAACTGACCAAAGGCTTTGAGTACCCGATAAATCGTTGATTCAGAACCATAATATTCATCATCATCCAACAGCGTTGGTACGATCTGCGATGGCGGCAAGCTGGCAAACTTTGGTCTATTACACACCTCGATGATCTTTGCTTGTTCTGCTGCCGTCAGCTTATTCGAGGGCGGTGGACGAACCGCATCCGGCCTTTGATCAGCGGTGATCTTGCCATCCCGATACCAGCGCCGATAGGTCCGCAATGTAATGCTAGCTTCTTCGCAGGCCAGAGGAAGCCTCGCTCCAGCCTGGTTCGCTTCCTGTATCAAGTTCACACATTCAGTGCGCTCTGAGACCAAGGTCAATCGTCCTCGTTGTCGTTCTCCCAAAGCGCATTTAACTTTTTTCTAAGCACCAACAATGCTGCGGTTTCAGCCAACGCTTTTTCTTTACGCCTCAGTTCGCTTTTTAACTGTTTGATTTCTTTATGGTCGGCTTGGCGCTGCCGTTTAGCTTCCAATTCCTGCTCGCGGGAGTTCATGAACCCACGCAGTGCATCGGCTTTCCATGCTTTTACCTGATCAACATACAGGCCTTTAGCCCGGCAATACTCGCTTAATTCAGCTTCATTTAAACTGGCGGTTTCAAGCACAGTGGCAAACTTTGCTTCTGCTGACCAATGTTCTGAGGTTGGTTTACTTCCGGGCACAGGACGACCTTGTTGTTTGGCTTTATCCCGCCAATTATACAAAGTTTGCAGCCCAATCCCTTCGTTTCTTGAAACTTCAGCTACGGTCATATTCGAAGGCGGCAGTAACTTATTTAAGATCTGCTGCTTACGTTCTTCACTATAACTCGGCACAATTAAGCCTTAACGCCCCAACTGGTTAAATTTTAAGTAGTGACAACTATCCTGCCAGAGCGGGGTAAGGTGATAACTAGATCTGTACAGCCAACATGTCTAACTATGTAGTATTGATACAACCTCTGCTAATAGTAAAAAATTACAGACCATTGAGAACTGGTATATAGCAATCAAGCTTTTCATCAAACCGCAGATTATCAAACTGAACACCAGAATACTTTAACCTCACGAAAGCAGAGTAATAGTCACTATGCCTCGTGATAAATCTAGGATAAATATTTATATCATTATCCGCAGCGTCAAACGTGTCGCCAGTTACATAATTTAGGCATTTGAGCCTGCTTGGCAGCCCATATATTACTATAGGGTTTACAGGGAACTTAGGGTTGTCATATATAACTTTACGTAGTAACTCCCACTTTGGGTACATTGCATTTTTTATTTTAGCGAAAACAACCACATCAATTAGCCACCCTTCAATCAAAAGTGGCCGATCAAAAGCAGAGGCAATTCCCTTACAACTTATTGATTTAAAATCAAATATATTCACAATGAGAAACCGATCATCATAAACAATGTATCCGAAACCAAACTCACCGCTTTCAAGCGGAATGTAAAAACAAGTACCTACATCAATCTTTTTCATACGCCCCCACCAAGTTAGCATTTTTTCTTCGAAGATGAATGTGTTGACATTCTATTTCTATAGTTTTCATCAAACGCTTTGGCCCTCTTATCATTAGGATCACTCAATCTGCTGGGGTCGTAAGAGCGAGCACGGTTGCCTGCTCCAGCATTAAATTTACCGTCTTCTGTGTAGACTCCACGCTGAGAAGTATCTAACGTTTTGTAATGTTCAATATCCGCTTGTTCATACCCTCTGACTTGTGCATGAGAATACTAAAGAATACTAAATGGAAATACTAAATGGACATCCAAAATACTAAATGGACATCCATCGTTAATGGCGAGGTAGTTAACCTCCGAATATGCTTTGGTTAAGCATTAAACAAGGAGGTTTGTAGGCCGCGCCCTCGCAGAACTCAGATTAGTCTTGAAGACACCCCTTTTTATCACTGTTGCAGTCGTGTCGTTCGACGTGCTTTTTTGTGTGGCGATGATCGTTACTCAGGTAAAAACCATGACCATCGCCGCGCTTGGGTAGAATCGCTATTGTTTGAACTCGAAGCCGTTTTTGCAATAGATGTGGCGGCCTTTGCGGTGATGTCCAATCATCTACATGTGGTTTTACGCATTGATGTAGAGACTGCAAACCGCAGGAGCGACAGGGAGGTGCTTGAGCAATGGCATAAGCTATTTAAAGGCGATGAATTAACGCAAAAATTCGCCAAAGGTGGGTTGGTTGAAGCGGACGAGGTCAACAGATTAAGGCATTCAATCGCCATTTATCGCACCGCTTATGTGATATCAGTTGGTTCATGCGTTGCTTAAACGAGCCGATAGCAAGACAAGCAAATCAAGAAGATAACTGTACTGGGCGTTTTTGGGAAGGTCGATTTACCTATTTCTTTTATAGAGAATCAAGCTCTACTTGATGAAGCTGCCGTTTTAGCCTGTATGACTTATGTGGATTTGAATCCCATCAGAGCCCAAATGGCCGATACACTGGAGCGATCAGCTCATGCCAGTATTCAGCTTCGAATTCAGGCGGCATTGAAAGATGAGCAGCCCAAAAATCTATTGCCTTTTATCGGCAATGAACGCGATAACCAACCCATTGGCATTACGTTTTCATTAATAGATTACCTTCAATTGGTGGATGATACCGGTCGAATTATTCGAAATGATAAACTAGGTGCAATCACTGAAAATAGCGCCAAGTTACTGACAAGATTAAATATCCACCATGACAATTGGCTTAAGCTTACCACCGAGTTTGGTAAGCTATTTCATGGCCCTGTGGGAACCTTGCAAGAACTGACTGATTACTGCGAACACTTAGAAAAGCGACGACGGCACTTTGCCAAATGCTGTCAGCACCTCAACGCTGGCTGATTTCAATCCTGCATCATTAACCATGCCTTTCACAACAGCCAACAAGAGAATGGCTTAGGTATTTTTTACTAAAAATCTAAGTTTTTCAGCAAAATAGGCTAATTGAGTTAGTCCTCATCCTCTGGAGCAATACCTCGCAAGCTTTTTAGCCGCTAAGTGACTTTTAGTCACTTGGATGCTAACTGAAAGTACATTATGTTCTTGTTTTATATTGGGTGGCCTGATTTATATCTGCCTGATTTATATCTTCGCTACAAATGGAGGACAAGATTTATTTCTTCCAACACTAATTGTCAATTGCTGCAATTTTTTTAAAGATTCCATCTAACTAATCATTATTATAAGTCGTTTCTTGAATTAAATGACTATCTTCATTATAGCTTTTCCAAATACCTTCTTTCTTACCATTTTCATAAGTTCCTTCTACTTCTATTATACCATTTTTATGATAACTCTTAAAAAGCCCCTCTCGCTCTCCATTTTTATAATATTCCTCAGCTTGCAATATTCCTTCCTCATCATAGGCTTTATAAAGACCATCTAATTGATCATTTTTATAAACGCCTTCCGCCTCTAATTTACCGTATTCATTATAATATTTAAACAGACCATTTCTAATACCATTAACATAGTTTTTTTCCACTGTTAATCTACCATTTTCATTATAACACCTCCAAACACCTTCTAATTTTCCATTTATATACAACGCTCTGAAGAATCCCCTGATGATTTACAAATAAATCATCAAATTAGGGTGGAAGCGCATCTTGTTGCATGATCAAATGGTTTCGCCAAAAACTACACTTGGACAACAAGATGCGCGAAGCCAATATCCTACAACATTCTTTACACCAATACTGCCCAGAACTTCACCTAAAACGATTAAACAGCTTGATGCTGGCCTCTAAGGCACTGATTGAATGTAAGACACTGACCTTGACTGAGTTAGGTCGA
>NZ_JAKKRK010000007.1:0-114151 GCF_025654545.1 Shewanella sp. SM20
CGGCCCAAATCATCGCGTCCATCGGCAATTTACGCCGTCTTAACGTCGCAACGCCCTGAGAGTCTAGACAAGATTGAATTAACTCAGGTTCTAACACATCTGCTAAGCAGGTGAATTCGGTTAGGCGGGTAATATGAGTACGGGCGAGTGCTTCTGAGAGTTGCATAAAAAATCCGATGACATGAGGTCATCGGATTTTGATCTTTTCAGCGAGATCGTCAAGCGATCTGTCTTAACTGATCGGCATTACAACAAGTGCGTCTATTTTTAATCACCAAATAAGATATTAACCCGCTTCAGAATGCGCAGAAATATTATGTTTATCTGCAGGAATTGCATCCCAACCTTCTTTGATAGTACGTAAAATATCACATACATCATCAATCGCTTTCACATCATTATTTAAGTTAGCTTCAGAAATTCTACGCAACATAAAGTCATATAAATCACTCAAATTCCTAGCTATCTGGCCACCAGCGTCCATATCTAAGCTATTGTTTAAACCAGTAATAATCCCAATAGCTTTGCCAATGTACATACCTTTATTAGACAAGTCATTTTGTTCAATCGCAAGGCGACTTTGTGCTAAACGTTGTAGTGCCCCCGCAAACATAAGCTGAATAATACGATGTGGTGACGCAACAGTAATTTCACTCTCTAAAGACACCTTACGATACGATTGCAGTGATCCTCTCATAAAAACCTACCTGTTTAAATCTATAGTCTCATAAACACTAATCTGGCGCTTATTCTTATTACCTGCATGTAATAATGCTTGCCTATCTGCCATAACAACACTTGCTTTACTTGTGTACTCTTGAGTAAGTTCAAGCTGATGTTGAAGATAATCAACATCTGTCATATTAGCATCAGCCACTAATACGTTGAGTAAAATTTGACGCTCTCCAACCAGTACCTGCAAGTTCGACACCAACTCGTCAGATTGAGGAGCTTCAGCAGGAAGCTGAGTCAGTTTATTTAAAATTTCACTCAAAAGGACATTAAGCTCATCGAGTTGTTTCACTTATACTTCCCTTACTCATTTATAAATTCACTATCGTTTTTTAACAGCTCCAGGAAGCGAATTCAAACGATCAACAAGACCACTGCTCTGTTGATTGAGTTGACCAACGACAAGATCCATCGCATTAAATTGCTTCGTTAAACGCGCGGTTAACTGATCCATTTTAAGCGTAAAGGCTTCTCTTTGATCTGCGATTTGGCTTTGCTGATTGGTATATCCGGTTTGACGAGAAGCAATCAATCCTCGAGACTTGACATAGCTATCTGCAAGATCATTAAAGCGATTAGCAAGCCCTTTATCTGGTGTCGAGAATAATGCCTCAACACTGGCCATATCTTCAGAGATGACTTTATTAAGTTTAGTGTCATCGACAGATAACTTACCATATCTATCTGTTTTTATACCTATATCATATAATGCTATCGAACTGCCGCTATCAGTTGGCACTCGTTCACTCGATATACTTCGGAGTTGCGATTCTATAGAACGGATCATAGAGTCGCCCTGTAATGCAGCTGCTGTTTTTTTCTCTTTATCATAGGACGACATTTTATCAACTGCTGTCGCTAAACTATTGTAGGCATCGACAAAAGCTTTCACATTTGTCTTTACTGCATCATCATCTTGTTCAATTTTTAACGTAGTCGTCTTAGAAACATCAGCATCAGTTAAGTTTAACGTCACACCTGCAATAGCATTTTTAACTTCATTAGTTTGTGAGGTAACTTTCTGATTATCGATATAAACAACCGCATTTTTAGCATCTTGAAGCGTGGAGATATTTCCAGCACCGAACATATCATTTAGTCCAGTTCCAGTCGTGTCATTAGCTATAATACTAATTTGATTGTCTTCACCTGACTTATCTGAACTAAAAACCAAACGACTGCCTGCATCACTGGTAATAACAGTTGCAGTTACGCCCGCATTATCTGGTGATTCATTAACTTTTTTAGCAATCGCAGCAAGCGAATCGGTAGCCGAAACATCAATGGAAAAATTCTTACCATTGATACCAAAATCAAGGCTCCCTTCACCTACAGGTAATGCAGGATCAGCAACGTTTTTTCCAGCAATTTTATGATTTACGGCAAGTTGCTCAACTTTGATACCATAGCTACCGGCTTGTGCAGTTTTGTCTGTTGTTGCTGACAAATAAGTTTGATTACTAACAGATACCTTACGCAGATTGAGGGCATCGCCAGTTTGAAGTTTTTTTAAGGCATCTTGAAACGTAGACAACGCACTTTTTAAGGTTCCCATTGCAGAAACTTTTGCTTTGATGCTATCTTCCGTTTTATTAAACATCGCTTCTTTCGGTGTTTTTTCGGCATCGACTAACACTTTAACAATGTTGCCAATATCCAAACCAGAACCGATACCCATCGCTGTTAATGCCATATAAACCTCTTACTCTTCAACTATCACTACTAGTAATGTGGATATCTACGCCTCTGTTTTCATCAAAAGCCCAGTGACTTCAGATAATTTCTCAGCTAAGGCTAATGCTTCTTCACTCGGCATTTGCCTAATGACATCGCCAGTATCTCGGTCAAGTACAGTCACAACAGCTTGTCCAGAGTTCTCATCAACCTTAAATGCTAAACCTTTACGCATCATAGACATCATATCAGACAACTCTGTGGCAACTTGAGCCAGCTTACTTGGATTCTGTTCATTTTTCGTCACATCTTGTTCCGCAGCCTGTTCAATCGCCGTATTTCGCTTTAATTCTGCATCTGGAGAAGATACTTTTAGCGGCGTTTGAGCTAAATCAACCTTACTGTGAAGCATAGAAGGTGAACTTGCTATATTGATATCCATAGCCATACCTCAGCAAATTTAGTAATAACTTTAAATAGTTACATTAAAATTACCCTATAAAACTACATTAACCTTTAAAGTGGCAAAGGGAGATCCGTCACCGAACCTCCCTTATCACATTCTCACTATTCTGCTTTAAACTACAGCAGTGACAAGGCCACTTGAGGTAACTGGTTGGCTTGGGCCAACATTGCAGAACCCGTTTGCTGTAAAACTTGATTCTTAGTCATTTGCGATGTTTCTTTCGCGAAATCCACATCAACAATTCGGCTCTTCGCATCAGCAACGTTTGCTTGCGTATTCGCACTGTTACTAATGTTATAGGCTAAACGGTTTTGAATCGCACCCAATTTTGCTCTTTGGTTATCGATTGTTTTTATTGCTGCATCAATATTTGTTAGTGATGTACTTCTCTGAGCCGCTGTAGATACTTTAATATCTGATGCCTGTACTTTTATCGCACTGGCAGTTACTTTACCTACCGAAATTGCAATATCCTCACCATTTTGATGACCAACTTGGAACGATTTCCCAGCAGAAAAACTACCATCTAATAATTTGGTATTACCGAATGCAGTAGTATTAGCGATTGCAGTGATTTCAGTAGCAAGTGCATCCAACTCTGACTTAATAGCTGATACGTCAGATGTTGAATTTGAACCATTTTCTGCCTGAATGGTTAAATCACGCATACGTTGCAGCATGTTAGTTTGCTCTTGCATCGCACCTTCAGAAATCTGGGCGATTGAGATTGCATCGTTGGCGTTACGCATTCCCACATCCAAACCGCGCACTTGGCTGTTTAGACGGTTAGAAATAGCTAAACCCGCTGCGTCGTCTTTGGCACTATTGATACGTAACCCACTTGATAGACGTTCCATTGAGGAGGCTAATCCAGTGGCAGAAGAGTTTAAATTTTTCTGTGCTTTTAAAGATGTGACGTTAGTGTTTACTGTAATGGCCATGATTCTTTCCTCTTTATACCTGGCTTGTTAACTTGCCTGTCTACTTAAGCCAGGCGGGTCTTAGTGGTTACAGTATATTTAACGGCAGTATCTTTTTTATCTTTAGATTTTTTTTGATAAAAATTATTTTTTTAAAAAAAAGTTTAATTTTCATTAAGTTAATAATAAGTAAATTTCTCAATAAACACTTTGCCTACTTTCTTAGATGATTCTAGAACAAGTAGGCAAAAGTACTGCACAATCTCTTCACTTATGTAAAATTACCCTAATAGGGATAATGCTACTTGAGGCAATTGATTCGCCTGTGCCAACATAGCTGAACCAGTTTGTTGCAGTACTTGGTTCTTCGTCATAGTTGCAGTTTCTTTTGCAAAATCAACGTCAACAATACGGCTCTTTGCATCTGCAACGTTAGCTTGGGTATTTGCACTATTGCTAATATTGTACGCAAGTCGATTCTGAATAGCACCTAAGTTTGATCGTTGAGTATCAATAAGTTTGATTGCTGCATCAATATTTGTTAATGATGTACTTCTCTGAGCAGCAGTAGAGACCTTCACATCAGATGCCTGAACTTTCAAAGCACTTGCAGTGACTTTAGATACAGTAACAGTGATATCTTCTGTATTTTGATGCCCTACTTGGAAACTTTTTCCCGTAGAAAATGAGCCATCAAGTAATTTTGTGTTACCGAACGCAGTGGAGTTTGCGATAGCAGATATTTCAGATGCTAGCGCATCAATTTCTGATTTGATAGCATCTACATCAGAGGTTGAGTTCGCACCATTTTCGGCTTGTATGGTCAAGTCACGCATACGTTGCAGCATATTGGTTTGCTCTTGCATCGCACCTTCTGAGATTTGAGCAATTGAAATCGCATCATTTGCGTTACGCATACCCACATCTAAACCGCGCACTTGGCTGTTCAAGCGGTTAGAAATGGCTAGACCAGCGGCATCGTCTTTTGCACTGTTAATGCGTAGACCACTGGATAAACGTTCCATTGAGGTCGCTAAACCGCTACTGGAAGTATTTAAATTCTTTTGTGCCTTCATTGAAGTCACGTTGGTATTTACTGTAATAGCCATGTTGAGTTCCTCTTCCTAGTTATACCGCCAAGGCTTGGAGCTTGGCTAAATTTTTAACAATTTATCTTACAGATGGATAGGTACTTGCTTTCTGTTAAATAAAGTCGAACAGGGAAACAGAACCCACCTTACTAAACACGCTAGAGACTGCGTTCAATGCAAGCTGTTGCTTTTCAAATTCCGTAATCGCTGATGCATAATCGAGATCTTCCAAGAGTGATAGCGCTGATGAGTTCACCACTTTCTCCTCGGTATGAGTCTCTTTGTAACTCTCGACAACTTTCAGATTATTCCCCGCCACACTTCTGGCAGAACTAATTTGATTGACGCCACTATCGATGTTATTCAATATCTGTGCCAACTGAGCTCGACCTTGGGGAGTGTTGGCAGAATTAGGGTCTTCAATTAATGCAATCGCATTACTGATCGTATCGAAAATACTGACTTCGGCCTGCGGCTCCATGGTGAAACTATCGCCAGCGCTGGGTTTTCCATCAATTTTAACTTCTATACCATTAAAACTAACTGGATTAGTGGCATCGAAGTTAGCTACGTTTGCGACAGGATTACTTGCAGAATCGAGCACTTGCAAGTTAGTACCGCCAGCACCATTATCAGTGAAGTTAAATGTATATGTATCAGCAACATAAGTTGTAGCATCAGCAATTTTTGCTGTTTTAACGCTAAACTCCCCCTGCTGGCTGGCCAAATAATTGACGCTATAATCACCAAGTCCATTGGGTGCTTTCATAAACGCGCTATCGCCAGGGATGTTTGTCCCCATGGCAACACCCGTTTGTACTAAACTATTTTTGACGCCAGAGTCGCCGCTATACACTATTTTAGGCGGCGTCGAGTTATCAAAAGCAAAAGGTTCTTTATCGGTACTGAAACCAGAGAACATATAATTGCCAGATTCATCCTTACTATTGGCAATAGAGAGCAATTCTTCTAAGCTGCCTTTCATCTCTTCGGCAATCATTTGCCGCTCAGTTCCTGAGAGTGTGCCGTTTATCGCTCGCATAACTTGCTCACGCATAGAGCCAGTTAAATCTTCAGCACTACCGAGTTTGCTTTCTGCCACAGCAAGACGATTTGTCGCATAGTCAATATTTTTCATAAACTGATCGACGAGTGCATTTTTCTGATTCAGATTATCGATACCCTGTGACGCCACAGGATCATCACCAGCAGTATTGACTTTCTTACCACTGCTCAATTGGTCAAGAATTTTGCTGGTCGCCGTTTGCTTTTGCAGCACACTGGTAATGCTTTGATTAAAAATCTGCGCGGATGATAATCGCATAGTTAAATCTCCTAACGCACTGAGGATAATAAGGTGTCAAAAATCTGCTGTGCAGTCGTCATGATCCGCGCAGAGGCTTGATAGGCTTGCTGAAAACGCATTAAATTTGCTGCTTCTTCATCTAAGTTCACGCCCGACTCACTCTCTACTCGCGCATAAGCTTGTTGATACACGGCCTCTGCCGAACCAACACGCACTTCAGCCGCTTTCGTTTTACTGCCTACCTCGAGCTTAGTGTTCTCGAACACATCAGCTAGGGTCGACTTTCCCCCATTCATCACCTTACTTTCGCTCAACTTAGCCATAGCAACAGCATTAGAGTTATCCCCCTCTGCGAAGGATAAATCGAAGGTAAATCTGTCATTGCCTGCAGCCGCTTTGCTGTCAACTTCAAAGGTAAAACCAAAAGCGCTAATACTCGGAGGCGTATAAGGGGCTGCAGCCCCAAGGGATGTTCCCGCGGCGTCGAATGCTTCATAGGTTGGAGGCACAACTGTGGTATCGAGCTTTATCGTCAACTCACTGCCCGTTACAGGGAAATTTGCGGCATTACGATTGCTAATTTGAGTCAACTTCACTTGGGTATTGCCCGA
Source organism: Shewanella sp. SM20 (assembly GCF_025654545.1). Lineage (NCBI taxonomy): Bacteria > Pseudomonadati > Pseudomonadota > Gammaproteobacteria > Alteromonadales > Shewanellaceae > Shewanella > Shewanella sp. SM20. Next base: position 6,801 of record NZ_JAKKRK010000007.1, read on the forward strand.
GTTAGCGGCATCTGCAGTAATCTTTGGTGATGCGGCGGCAATGCCTTTAGGGTCTTTCATGACCACTTCAATGCCATTTGAAGCACCTGCTGTCGGGCGAATGGCAAAACGATCGCCAGACGCCATAGCGCCCGCTTTTATATCAATTGAAAATCCAGATCCACCCGATAAAGTCGAGCCAGTTAACGTCAGTGGCGTAATTGCCCCCGTTTTCGAATCTCTAAGCTCATAAGTTGCAGGCGCGGTAAATGACAGTTCGTAGGCACCACCAGTTAATAAACTGGTGTCATCTATGGTGACGCCTAACGTTGCATTACCTGTATTACCAGAAAAACCTGCTGCACGGCCCAAAGACATCATAGGATCGTTGATATCTTTGAAGATATTGGTACCAACTTGCCCATTGAGGTCAATACCTTGTGCTTGCATTTTATTGAAGTTATCAGCCACGCCCAAGGCTAATTGATCGAGCTCATGACCCGCGGGAATTAACGTTTGATCACGATAATCAAAAATGGCCCCTAACTGACCGCCAAGTTTACTCGGATCAACAGTGACACTTTGCGAACCAATACTTGAAGTCAATTGGAGCTCATTCGGAAATGGATCACCCGCTTGGACTCCCATCGTCATAGCAATTTCGCCAGAAACCAACATCACTGAGCCACCGAGCATTACGCTCTTAGCACCATTTTCTAATGGAATAACATTCACTTGAGCGTACTGGCTTAACTCTTGAACAAGTGCATCTTGCTTATCAAGCAACTGCGCATCCTGATTCGGCGACTTCATTAACTCTAGGTTTAAATTTGCCAGTTCTGTACTGATCTCATTGATACGCTTAGTCATACCAGTGATCTGGTCATTGGTCTGATTAAGCTGGCCATTCAAATACGACTGCATCTGATTAAGACTGCTGGCAACTTGCTGTGCGTTTGTTAGGGTCGAACTCCGAATACCCAAATCTGCAGGCAAATCAGCCACACTATTCAGCCCCGAAAACAGGTCATTCAAGCTTTGTGGCACAACTTTACCTACCTGTGAAAACAGCTGATCTAGCTCACTCAATTTACCGTAGCTGGCTTCGGCGGCACTTAACGTTGTTTGGCCAATGCGTAACTCTCTTGCGGCATAGTCATTGTAGATACGCTTAACGTCATTAACGTAAGTTCCTGTGCCATAAAAACTACTACCAAAACGCTGCGATTCAAGAGTCGACTGGGTTGCCACTTGTCTGTGGTAACCAGCGGTATTGGCGTTAGCTATGTTATTACTGGTAACACCCAGTTGCGACTGGGAGGCAAGCACCCCAGTTCGCGCTATATTCAGTAGATCAACGGCCATTAGTTGACACTCCTATGAACAAACAGGGTTGTAAGATTCATCATTTGTCTTCTCCTGGCAGAATTGATTTCAGTTCTTCACTGATCGACTGCATCACTTTAATCACTTTTTCAGCGTATCGAGGATCAGTGGCATAACCCGCATCCTGCAAAGCTCGGATGAATTGAGTAGGGGAAGCGGCCACTTTTTTCGCATCTTGATAACGTTCACCTTCGGCAATGAAGGACACAAAATCGTTAAAGCTATGCTCGAAATCACTATAAACTCGGAAGTCAGCTTTTTGCTGGACAGCAACACCGTGCTCAAATTCTAAGGTACTGACGTTAGCCTTATCACCTAACCAACGACGATCAGCTTTAATGTTGAATAGGTTATGACTCGGCGCACCGTTATTGCCGCGGACGATTTTTTGTCCCCAGCCAGTTTCCAGTGCCGATTGCGCCAACAATACTTCTGGTTGAGTACCTAATGTTTTTGCGGCTTTTTCAGCATGTGGATATAAGGTCGCTAAAAATTCTTCTCGACTACCGAACCTGACAATTTTTTGGGTTTCCCTAAATGCTGCCGTCGGCAAAACTTGGCCGCTAATCACAGGTTCTACCACTGAAAGTGATTGTTCACTCCAGCTCGGCTTAGGCGTATCGATAGCCAGTGAACGATTAGGCGCATCAATGTCCATTGATGAATTTGCATCTTCAGCTCTATCCGGTTCAAATACAGGCCGAGCGATAGCAGCCGGCACACCATGATTTACAACTGTGGGTTCAACCACAGGAGCGGCTGAACTCTGCATAGGCACATTAAGCGCTTTATCGTCGTGGAGCATTTTCATTCCACCATCGTCACGCAATACCGATGCAGGCGTGAAATGACTTGTTTCGGGAGAGAGTTGCTGCACCATCATATCGGCAAGGCCCAATACACCTTTGTCAGATAAATCGACCGATAACTGCTGATCGCGCATCTGCTCGTAAAACTGAGTGTATTGGCTATTGAGTGGACTATCAGACTGAAAAACCGCATTGGCATCGCGCATACTTTTCATCAGCATTTGCACGAAAATACCTTCAAATTGTTGGGCAACCTTTTTCAAGGCGCCCTTCTCATCTTTCTGAGCCTGGGCGCGGAGTGAATCTAGCCCGCCCAAATCAAGAAAATGTGATGAACTTGAAAGCTTTTCCATGATTTTCCCGACAGAAATTAGATGATGATAAGTTCACCATGCAAAGCTCCTGCCACTTTTAATGCTTCAAGTATTGCTAACACATCTGAAGGGGCTGCACCGACTAAGTTAACCGCTCTAACCAGCTCATCCAGCGTAGTGCCTGGATTAAACATAAACATACGGCGGTCACTTTCTGTTGCTGTAATCGTACTATTACTCGTGACGGTTGTTTGACCATTTGCCAACGCGTTAGGCTGCGAAACCTGTGTCGCCTCCGCAATAGTGACAGTCATGCCGCCATGGGTAATCGCCGCAGGGAGTAAGCGTACGTTTTGCCCAACCACTATGGTTCCAGTACGTGAATTAACGATCACTTTGGCAGATTCCTCTGCGGGAACAACATCGAGGTTTTCAAGCGTTGCTAAAAAGGAAACCCGTTGTGATACATCACGTGGAGCTGTTACCTGAACAGACGTCGCATCTAAAGGACGCGCCATATCAGGACCTAATAGATCATTGATCGCATCGGCCATGCGCTGCGCAGTAGAGAAGTCCGAACGACGTAGGTTAAACGTCAAATAATCGCCAGTTGAAAATGGGGTCGCTACACTACGCTCAACAATTGCGCCATTCGGTATACGACCTACAGTTGGCGTATTTTGAATCACCTTTGAACCATCTAAACCATCGGCACTAAAACCACTCACCACTAAACTACCTTGGGCGATCGCATACACATTACCGTCGACCCCTTTCAAAAAGGTCTGTAATAAGGTGCCACCGCGTAAGCTTTTGGCTTCGCCTAAGCTAGATACCGTCACGTCAAGATCTTGACCAGGTTTGATAAAGGCAGGCATATCCGCGTGTACGGCTACCACTGCAACGTTTTTAATTTTCGGTTTGACGTTGTCAGGAAGATTAATCCCAAAGTTTTTGAGCATAGTCATAAAGGTCTGCTCGGTATAACTGGTTTTTTCCCCCGTTCCCGGCAAACCGACCACTAAGCCATAACCAATCAACTGGTTACTACGCACACCTTGCACATTGGCAATATCTTTAATTCGTTCAGCCTGACTAGGTAGAGAAAACACTAGCATGGCAACGGCTAACACCAGTTTATATTTCATGATACGACTCCTTAGAAGGGCCACCAGTCGCTCATAAAGAACTGGCTTAACCAGCCCACTTTTTGAGCATCTGCGAAAGTGCCTGTGCCACTGTATTGGATACGGGCATTAGCCATTCGCGTTGAATCGACAGTGTTATCGGGTTTAATGTCCTGCGAGCGAACGAGACCAGTGACACGAATAAACTCATCACCATTATTGATTGAAATCCATTTTTCACCACGGATCACTAAGCTGCCGTTGTTCAGCACTTGCATCACGTTTGCCGAGATACTGCCATCTAGACTATTGCTCTGATCCGCATCCGATTCACGCTTAGTGTTCATGCTATCTTTGTAACGCAAATCAATTGGCACTCCGCCAATGGACACATTACTACCACCAGCAAAGATGGGATCTAAGCTCATGTCTGAGCCTTTTTTGATCTGATTGCCTGCACTCTTCTTCGCCTGAGTCGATTCCTTCAATACGATAGTGATAATGTCACCGACTTTATGGGCGCGTATATCCGAATACAAGCTAGATGCTTGGCTGTCTTGATAAATAGAGCCAGTTGCGGCAATTTTTGTCGGCGGCGCCTCTGGGTATACCGGCGCGTAAAAGGGATCATCCGCAAGGGGTTTCTTTTGCGTCGAGCTACAGGCTGCAAGCAATAACGCGACGGCCAACACAAGATATCTAGCCATGATGTTTGCCTCTATAAATTCTGAGTCACATAAGACAGCATCTGATCTACCGCTGAAATCACTTTGGAGTTCATCTCGTAAATGCGCTGACTTTCGATAAGGTTCACCAGTTCCTCGGTCACGTTCACGTTAGAGGTTTCTAAGGCGCCTTGACGAATAGCACCCATGCCATCTAACGAAGCGGTACCTTGAATTGGCGTGCCGCTCGCACCAGTTTCCGTATATAAGTTTTGTCCCATAGGATCTAGACCCGATGGATTAATAAAATCCGTCATAGTCAACTGACCCACGACTTGGTTCTCAGCGGTACCCGGCGTTTTTACTGAAACTTCACCCTCTGCTGAAACGGTAATACTGGTCGCATTATCAGGAATAGTGATCGCGGGTTGTAGCAAATAGCCAGAACCTGGAGTCACAATCTGACCCGTATCGTCTAAGGTAAACTGACCATTTCGAGTATAAGCAGTGGTTCCATCAGGGAGCTGGATTTCAAAAAATCCAGGACCTTCAATCATAAGATCCAGCGAGTTATCCGTCGTCAGCATGTTACCCTGAGTAAACATTTTTTGAGTGGCGACGACTTTCGTACCCGCACCTATGTTTAATCCGTTGGGTAGCTTAGTGTTAGATGCACTAACACCACCCGCTTGGTTAACTGTTTGATAGAGTAAATCTTCAAATACTGCGCGGCTTTTTTTGTAGCCCACAGTGCTAGCGTTCGCTACGTTGTTTGAAATCACTGAAATATCAGTTTGCTGTGCGTCTAAGCCAGTTTTACTAATCCATAACGCCGGATGCATAATCTATCTCCTAACTAATACGCATTAATGAAGATGAAGCGCGATCATTCTCTTCCGCGGTTTTCATCATCTTGACTTGCAATTCAAACTGGCGCTGAAGATCAATCAAAGACACCATTTCATCAACAGGGTTAACGTTACTGCCCTCTACGGCACCACTTTCAACTGTGACGAAAGGGTCAGCTGGTGCAGGTTCGCCTGACATTTGTCGAAATAATCCATCTTCACCACGCATCATCTGCGCATTGCCGGGATTAACTAACTTCAATCTCGCCACTTCTTCTATCACTTCAGCAGTCGCCCCTTGAGGGCGAACAGACACTATGCCATCCTGTGAAATTGACACTTTATCAATAGGTAATGGCAGCACTATCGGGCCAGCATCCCCCATCACGGGATTGCCTCTGTCGTTATACAACATGCCCGTCGCATCGAAACTGAGACTACCGGAACGGGTATAAGCTTCACTGCCATCTTTCGCCTGAACGGCAAACCAGCCATCGCCTTTAATGGCAACATCGAGATCCCGTCCAGTGGTTTTTATCGGACCAGAGCGAAAATTAGCTGACGGAGATTCTGTCATCGCAAACACCCTTGAAGGCAACCCTTCACCGAAGGCTTGCATCGATCTGGCCTGCGCCATATCTGATTTAAAACCATCGGTATTAGCATTGGCTAAGTTGTTCGCACGGAGTGCCAGCTCATTCATATTTTGCTTAGCGCCACTCATGGCGACATAAAGGAATTTGTCCACAGACTGCTCCGTCAAATTTTCTACATGACAATATCCAAGCAAGCATCATGCCAAAAAAAATAACGTTTAATTTACTGATAGAATTGAAAAATATGAAAATGAAGTGATTTGACGGCAGGATAAAGGCTAAGTGTTGCCACTGGCGGCAACACTTAGTTAAATAAAGTAATGATTAGCGGATTTGTAATACGGTTTGTTGCAGCGTGTTATTCACTTCAAGGGTACGAGAGTTCGCTTGGAAGTTACGCTGTGCCGAAATTAAATCGACCAGTTCAGTAGTTAAATCGATGTTCGATTGCTCTAACGCCGATGAACTGATGCTACCAAAAGTTCCACTATTTGCCTCACCCGCTAACGCTGGACCTGAAGCTAAACTGGCTTTCCACGACGTATTACCCACTTGCGTTAAACCTTGTTCATTAGCAAAACGAACTAAAGCAACCCGTGCTAAAGGCACGGTTGAACCATTAGAATAACTCGCGGTCACTAAACCATCTTCGCCGATTTCAACGTTAGTTAAGCGGCCTACAGTCGTACCATCTTGCGTCAACTCAGTTGCACCAAAAGGAGCAGCATATTGCGTTGGGGCATTAAACTTCACAGTCAACTCTTGAGTACCATCGGCACCTGGCCCTAAAACACCTGCACCACTGACGCCCAAAGCCTCAGTCTTGACTATAGCAGGATCACTACCAGTGTAGACACCAACAGAATTGAACTTGAGTACAGAGCCTTTCCAACCACCAGCAGTTTGAGCTGTGCCCGTTGCATCAGGCGTACCATCGCCGGTGGTATCTGTTTGATAAGTACCAGCAGGACCGGCTAAATCGACTTGCTTTCCATCAACAGCATAGTAAGCCACCCAATTGTTCTCACCATTGTACGAACCATCTTTGGGCTTAACAAAATAAGTGGTCATAATATGTGGCTCACCGAGTGAGTCATAAATTGTCATTGATGTAACGTTATTGTAGGTTTTTGCATCTAGAGGATCGAATGCCGCGGGGTCGAGTGCACTTTCCTTAGCATTTAAGTTCATTTGTAAAGTAACATTCTCAGTCTTTACAGGGCTACCTGCAGTGTCTGGTATTTGTACCGGCTTAGCCGTCGTTAAACTCACTGATGTCGAGTTCCCATCTTTATCCACAGGGAAAGTTTGCAAATAATTACCAGCAGAATCAACCATGTAATTATTTTTATCGACCTTAAATGCTCCAGCACGGGTAAACGAGTGGTCTAATGTACCCAGTTCAGAGGCAGTAACGAAAAAGCCACCCCCTTTAATCGCCATATCAAGGGAGTTATTCGTCAACTGTAAGCTACCTTGATGGAATTGCTGTGCCACTTGGCTCGTCGCAACACCACCACCGACAGCAGTTTTAGCATTTGAAAAAATAGAATTAGCGTAAACATCCGCAAATTCAGCACGGGACTCTTTAAAGCCAATGGTGTTCGCATTAGCAATGTTATTCGCCGTAGTGTTTAAATCTTTCTGCGCGGCAGAAATGCCACTCAATGCAATGTTAAACGACATAATTCACCTCTACACTTGACTCAATTCATTTATGAGCGACTTACGCCCAATTCGGATACTGCAAAAATTCTTTTAGGCAAACTTAGGTTTCAGACACAGCTAACACATCGGTTAACTTGATGCCCATACCGCCTCTCAAGTTAAGAATCGCGCCAGTACTGGCCGTACCGAGAGAAACGCTGGTCACATGAGCATAGGTCGAGACTGGCAATTCTTGGGATTTCCCATCCACTAAACCACTCGCCTTGATCGTATAGTTACCTGCGGTTACAGGGTTTCCGTCTTTATCGAGGCCATCCCAGTTAACATCGACATTGCCCCCCTTACTGCCATCAACTTTAAAGGTGGTCACAACTTGGCCTTTCTCATCCTCAACACGTACAGTAACTTCAGGAATTTTAGCTGGCGTGCTAATCACACCTTTTATTGTTGGGCTTTCAGCTGAAATGTTACCTGTATCAGTTGGGATCAACACCTTGCGACCAACAAGTCCTGATGCCTGTAATGCTTGGCTTGATGTCATAACATCGTTTAAATTAACGATTTCCTTATTCAACTTAGTAATACCATCAACCGTCGAGAATGATGCCATCTGCGCAATCATTTGGTCGTTGTCGACGGGCTTAAAGGGATCTTGCATCGATAACTGTTGGCTTAATAACGAGAAAAAGTCATCTTGAGTTAACTGCTGGCTTTTTGCTTCCGGTACTATTGACTCTTTTGGCAAACGTATGCCATCAAGAAACGGATTACCCGTTGAGCTGGTTGATGAATTCGTCGTAACGGCATTTGGCTGACTCTTATTTTGAGCCGTCTGCGCCGACGCTTGGTTAATTTGATTAATGAGGCTCACAGCTTACCTCCTAAGTAACACATGTTATTTACCCATCCCAAGTGTTTGTTGCAGCATAGACTTAGCTGCTTCAGCGACTTGAACATTCATTTGATATGAGCGCGAAGCAGAAATCATATCTGCCATTTCTTCCATGACATTAACATTCGGTTTATAAATAAAGCCGTCCGCATCCGCCATAGGATGATCGGGCGAGTATTCTTTCAGTAGTGGTTTATCACTTTCTACAATGCCTTTTACTGCAACGCCTTGAGAAGCTTGTTGCTGACTTTGGGCTTTAGCCATTTCGGCTTCAAAAATGGGATGACGGGAACGATAGGTCTTATCTACACTACTCGAGACGGAATCCGCGTTGGCTATGTTGCTCGCGGTGGTGTTTAGCCTGACCGATTGAGCAGACATTCCCGAACCAGCAACATCAAATATGCTAAATAAACTCATGATTAATCCCCTCTCAACGCTTTCTTCATGCCACTAAACTTACTGTCTAAAAAACCTAGCGACATTTGATATTCAAGTGCATTTTGCATGAATGCCGATTGTTCCTGTTGGATATCAACAGTATTACCATCACCGGTATCGGGTTGATTTGGCACACGGAACTTAACAAATTGCCCAGTCAACTCCGCAAGCCCAAAATGCTTATCTGGCTCTTGCATTTCAAGACTATTTCGCTGCTGCTGTTGGCCTCGAGCGGCCTGCATTGCCGCAGAAAAATCAACATCGCGGGCTTTGTAATGTGGCGTATCTGCGTTAGCGATATTGCTTGAAATAACTTCAGCCCGCTGCGCTCTAATACCGAGAGTGTATTGATGCACACCCAGTGCATTATCAAAATTGATCGCCATAAAATTGCCTCCTCGTGTTCTCACGAAAATAAAGCAATTCATGTGCCAACATCAGGAAAATTTTGAGAATAACAACAAGGATGAGCAAGTGATGGGTAAAAAATTACCGACAATTGTCGGTAATTTTCTTTAGAGCGGCTGAGTTAAGTCTTTTTCTGGTAATAAATGCCAGGGTTACAACGAACCATATCAAACTCGTCCGTTAAACCAGCGATAGATTCTGATGCACCGAGAAATAAAATCCCTTTGGGATTGAGAGCGGCAGCGAATTGCCGCAAAATTTTTGCCTTTGCCTCTGGTGCAAAATAAATCAGCACATTGCGGCAAAAGATAATGTCGAACTTGCCAAGCAGACTATAACTCTCAAGCAAATTATGCGCTCTAAAGTTCACCAACCGCTTCACATTATCCTTTAACTTCATATTACCTGAAGGTAATGCATCAAAAAACTGACGCTTACGTTCTTCAGATAAACCACGCGCTAATGCCAAACTATCGTACTCGGCATTTTTGCAGCGTTCCAACATGGAAGGAGATAAATCCGTTGCTTGAATCGAAGCACTACCAGCCAAGGCACCAGGCTTCTTCTGTTGATACTCAAGAATAGTCATAGCCAATGAGTATGGCTCTTGGCCTGACGAGCAAGCCGCAGACCAAATTTTAAGCGGACGCCCCAGACGACTGTATTCTGGTAGTAGGACATTATTCAACAACTCAAATGGATAACGATCACGGAACCAAAGGGTTTCATTGGTCGTCATAGCATCGATCACTTCAGCTCTGAGCGCACGCTCAGTAGGCTTCATCGAATGCTTAACCACATCAGATAAGGATGGCAGGTTATATTTGCCCATCAAAGGAGCAAGACGACTGCGCACAAGATATTGCTTATTTTCACCCAGTACGATGCCGCTGTGTTGCTCTAAGAACAACCTAAATTGATTATATTCAGCCTCAGCGAGTGATTTATTTGGCACATTCACATCCTAAATCCTATAGCAAGCACCAAAATCAGTGCGAAACCATCATGTTATAAAGTCGAGATTATAGCGTAAAGCGTATCTAGGTACTAACCTACAGCAATTACAAACTTAAATGCTTATTCACAGCAGCGGCCAGTTCGTCAGGATTAAACTTAGCGATAAAGTCATTAGCCCCCACTTTTTGAACCATTGCCTGATTGAATACACCACTTAACGAAGTATGCAGTACCACTTTAATATGCTTAAGCTTAGGATCATCTCGGATTTCAGCGGTCAGGGTGTAGCCATCCATTTCAGGCATCTCAATATCAGAGATGATGAGGGGGATCTCATCGGCCACATTATCCATCTCTTTGGCGATTTCTTTAAGCTTGTCTAATGCTTCGCGACCATCTTTTGCGGTATCAATTTGTAAATTCAATGACTCAAGTGAACGAATAATTTGCTTACGCGCCACGGCAGAATCATCAATAACCATAATATGGTAATGCTGAGTTCTGTCGAGGGTCAGTTTTTCATTGGCTTCTTCACTGATAGCCGTTTTAACCGGTGAAATCTCATCTAAGATTTTTTCCACATCGAGAATTTCAACTAATTCACCTTCAATTTCAGTCACAGCTGTCAGATAAGAATAACGACCAGCACCTTGCGGCGGAGGCATAATCGCTTCCCAATTCATGTTGATGATCCGCTCAACAGAACTGACCAAGAAGCCTTGAACACTGCGGTTATATTCAGAAATAATGATGAAACAGTTTTCAGTGCTCGCTAAAGGTTTTCCCCCTGTTGCCGCACTCAAATCAATCACTGAAATGGTTGTTCCACGAATATGAGCAACCCCCTTCACATAAGGATTAAGTTTAGGCAAAGTGGTCAGTGGTGGACACTGCAGTACTTCTTTCACCTTAAACACGTTAATCCCAAACCGTTGACGACCGTTTAATTTAAAAAGCAGCAATTCTAAACGGTTTTGTCCAACGAGCTGGGTTCGTTTGTTGACTGAATCAAGAATACTCGACATAACTCTGCCTTGTTGTTCTGTTTATGTTCGGCCCTATAACTCAGTTGAGTATAGGCATATTAATTGCTTACGTCTTATCTATCGATAAACATAGTCGAAACTGAGTCAATCTTCTGACAGTGATGCAAATTATTACAGTGGTCAGCTTCGAACTTAATAAAAGTATAGGTGCATTCTGGCGTTACAAGCTAGTCTCTTCATTATGAAAGTAAATTTAGTCTGTTTTTTTAGTCTTTTCACCCTCTTCATGCCCGCTTTAGCGAGTGCAGAGCCTATTGTCCCCACCGTATCGGCAATCTCAGAATTAGCTAAAGCGCTTATTTCAGAAAAAATATCCGTTCCAGAAAATGCCAAAGTAAATATTTCGCCACAGATGGTTGACGCAAGAATGCTGCCGTCACAATGTTCGTCTCCAATGAAAGTTGAACTGGCTAGCGATAGGGAAATTAGCCGTAATAACACCTTAAAAGTCAGCTGTGATACGCAAGACTTAGCTTACCCTTGGCAAATCTATATCTCGGTTCGGGTGGATATCTTATTCCCCGTTGTTGTCTCAACCGAAATCTTAGCACCAGGCGAACTCATCTCTCCTAGTCAAGTAGAAGTCCGTTACATTGAACAAAATAGCTTGAGAGGTGCCGAATTCGATGATCCGAGTAAATTGGCTGGCGTGCGAGTAAAACGACGAGTAGCAAAAGATAATCCCATATTAAGCAACAACTTATGCTTCGTTTGTAAAAATGATTCGATCTCTATCTACGTTCGTTCTGGCTCATTCGAGCTCAAAACAGCGGGCGAAGCCCTACAAGATGGCAATAAAGGTGATCGGATCAGAGTCAAAAATAGCAGTTCAAACAAAGAACTAGATGCTATAGTCACAGGCATTGGCGAAGTTGAAGTAAGAATGTAAAATAATCTAAAGCTTTTTTGTAAGCTGCCGATACCCCAGTTAAGAAATCCCGTACACACGACGCTGGAGCCTAAAATGGCAATTGATATTAGCAAACTCAACACTGCAACGACTGCGCAAGTTCGTTCAGGCGCAACGAAAACGAGCAGCGATCAATCTGCTCAAGTTGCTACAAAATCGACAACACCACAGAGAAGCGATTCAGTGGTCATTACGGCCCAGGCACAACAACTTCAAGGAGCTCAGACTAAAATGGCTAGCCTTCCTGAAGTTGATCAAAAGAAAGTAGCCGAAATCAAACAAGCTATTGCCGAAGGTCGCTATAAAATTGACCCTGAAAAGTTGGCTGCCAATATTGCAAGTTTTGAAGCCGAACTTAATGACTTAAATAAAGAGTAACTATGACTGAAATAGCTAAACTGGTAGATCTACAACACGCCCATTTGGCTGTTCTTAAGCAAATCATACTCAAGGAAAAAGGCGCTTTGGTTGACCAAAACGCCGATTTACTGCTTTCCCTTGCTAACGAAAAATCGCAATGTCTGAAAGAACTAAAGACTAATGATGATATTCTGGCAAAACACAGTGATAAATCGCTACTCACTCAGCAAGTCGAACTCGTGCATAAAATGGCCGAGATCAAAGACGCATTGACTGAATGCAAAGAATTAAACGAACAAAATGCCAGTTTAATTGAGATGAATTTAGCGAGTTTAAATCGCTTTGCTCAAGCTTTACAAGCCAGCAGAAACGCCTCCAGCCTCACCTATAACGATAAAGGCAAGACCTCGACTATCTCAAGTTTAGGCAATGATTTAAAGGCCTAACAAGCGCATCACTCCCACTTAGCATTCCCTTTTCTAAGCTCTGATTAGATATTAATGTCTTGTACAAAAAGAAAAGCCGCGTAAATACGCGGCTCAATACATGCTGTTGAACATACATTCAATAACGCTAGAAATACGTCACTTCCTTCACTCGTTGTGGACGGTTCTGTTGTTGATAAAGCGCCCAAACCTGTGAAAAATCAAGTTCTAACTCAGTGACATAATGCTCGCCTGCTGGATAACTCTTAACGACTCGTGCGCCGCGGATCACACCAGAAACTGACGCTTTGACATTATCGTCCGTCAACATCCAATCACTGACACTGCTGTTTGCCGTTATTTTCTGCCCATAAACTTGTTCTGCTAATTCACGATAAGCCACAATTTTTGATGCCTGCATAGCCATCAACACTCTTTGTGATTGCTCTTTAGCCGGTTGAGTCGCTAACGGCGCATATCCTATAGCCGTTAACTTAGGAAAACTCGGCGGCGGCACATCTTCCCATTGCACATATCTATCTTTAGCAGCGCAGCCAGTTAGCATTAGCGCCACAATAACAAAAAGGTAGCGTTTCATTTTCCATCTCCTAAAACACGTACTTCATTCATACCTGGACTCGCCTGACGATATAAGATGCCATTTTGTGAGACAATTTGCTCCGAAGGCTGCATGTAGTTTGCCAACTCTTTTTGAGTCACAAAAGTTTGAGATGCCGATACCACGCGATTGTTACTAATGTTCACAATCCGAGTATTGATCGCCATACCATTGGTTACTACGCTCATAGTCGAAACGACAAGATGCTCAACAGGAAGATCTTTCGACAATTTTTGCCAATCTCGCGTCAAAATAAAATCCCCGTCAGATGTGACTCTCAAGCCATCAGCTAAGTTTAAATCCACCACATTAAACTGAAAGCTATGGAGCGACGTCATTAATCCTTGCTGTAACTGTTGCGCTAACGCATTAGTGCCATTCAAATCGCCCACTAATACTGGTGTTGCAACTACGATAGGTTGATCAGAACGCAAAGCATCATTTTGCTTAACGAGCTCAGTCACTATTCGCTGTGCTAAATGGTTAATCACTGCCGTTGGCGGCAACCCATTGCCATCCACTAAACTCGGTTTGGGCGGCGTAACCGGTTTAGCTACACATCCACCTAACATTATCAATGTTAAGGGAATAATCACACGCTTTAGCATTGGATTTACCTCATCTATGGGTGCATTGGCAGTCAAGTGACTCACTTTCTAAGCTTCAAATTTTTAATGAGTAACAAAAACCAGCAATCTTTGGACCAATATTAACCTCAGTCCGACAATATTCTTCTATTACGCAGTATATCGACTGTAACGCTGGAAACTTTATCAAAAGTTCTCATACTCAGGCACGAAATTTGCTTTATTGACATATTAGATTAAGAGTCAGAAAACTGGCTCGATTGGTAATATCGCCATTAGCTTAGCGATAAGGATTGAATTGATGCACATACCAGGTTCAGCTTCGCTCATCATTTTGAGCCTTTTACTACTTTCTTTGCCCACCAGAGCCGAATGGATAGAAGCCAGCGGAGAAGCAACTATTATCAATGGTAATACAGCTCAAGCAAGGGAAGAAGCAATTAATCAAGCTGTTAGCTATGCGACTTTAAGCACAGGTATTCAAATATCCAGCGAGCAACAAACCTCTAATGGTAACCTCACACAAAATAACTTTGCGATAAATCGTAACGCCCAAGCCATAAACATCCAACTCGTAAGCGAGCAAATTCAGGGAAATAAAATATATGTATCCCTACGCCTCGATCTAAATGATGATCCAACACAACAGTGTCCTAATGGCCAATTAAAGGCCGCTATTTTAATACCTCAAACACAAATAAAAGATCGTTCTCAGCTTAGATATGGACAACTTTCAGGCTTTGAAGAGGTCATTTCAGAGGCGTTAGGGAACACTATAGAAGATTACTCTTCAACTGGCTTTAGTCACATCCATGCTAACGAGCGACTCGATATTGAACAAGACCTAGTGGATATTCGCGGTTATCGACTCCCAAGCTGGCTCAGTGAAATTACCGACAGCCAATATATTCTTCAACCGCAGATCATTGATATATCGATAGAGCCTGTACAACCCACCTTCTTAGGATTTTGGGATGAAGCTCCGCTAAGGCAATTTCAATTCAAACTCAGCCTCTATCATGGGATCAGTGGCGAAGAGGTCTGGAGCAAAAGCTACAGCACATCGGCCCCATGGGAATTTGAAGAACAGGCTATCATTGCTCCCAACAGTAATAGATTCTGGCGTTCCTCCTATGGAAAAAGTATTACTCAATTAATATTGCAAGCTACCCGAGATTTAGACAGCACACTTAATTGCAGGCCATTACTTGGCCAAGTCGTTAGCCGACAAGCAGACAGGATTATATTAAATCTAGGCCGCAAACATGGCATTCGTGTCGGTGATAAATTCCAAGTAGTATTACAACAAAACTTACCCGATAGACTCAATGAAATGCGCGCCGTCGCGACCAAAAGTCGTGCAACGGTAAAAATTGAGCAAGTAAGCGAAGAAAGTGCCACCGCAGTACTTGTAGACCAAAATGCCGCCTACAATGTACAGATAAACGACATAGCGCTTAAGATTTAAGCAACTAAATCATAAGCCTTTTAATCAAAGATAAAACCAGTATAATCACTGTCGTCTCTTCATAGCTCAACAGGATAGAGCAGCCGCCTCCTAAGCGGCCGATCGGGGTTCGAGTCCCTGTGGAGAGACCAGATAGTGACCTTGGTGATATCAAACTCCCAGAAATCTTCCGGAGAAACGGAATGACTCAGCTATTTGCGTCTAATCTCAATATTATCGTCAAGCGTTGGCCTATCGTAGCAGCTGCAATAAAATCAAGTCCATTTGATCACCTTAAAGCTCACTTAGTTATTGGAAGTAATCAAACAATCAGTGTTAATGGTATTCAATTAAGCAGCCGACACGATCGTATTGCAGAAGCCAAACTGTATATCAATACCCTTCCAAAAGATGTAAATAGTGTGACAGTTTATGGTGTGGGTATGGGAGATGTTCCAACACTATTAATTGAAAAAAACTCGATTAATACGATTAAAGTCTGCTTGCTTAATACATCACTATTCTCATTATTGATCACCTATACAGATCAATCAGAATGGCTTAGTCATCCCAAAGTTCAACTACTCGAGCCCCAAAAACAAAATCGCCTTGATCCGGTCTATATTGCCATCACCCCAGACTTAAGTTTAGTCTCAAATGAAAATGCCAGTTTACGTGATTTGCTGGTTTACGAAAATAATATAGAATTTGTGAATAGCAAACATAAATTAGATGACCCTGTAATTAAAGCAAGATTCTCAGAGAATCTCTCTTTTCTCAAATTAGATCCTGATGCCGCAATGTTAAAATTAATACACAAGCAGCACACAGCTTTTGTCATAGGATCTGGCCCTACACTCGAGGAACATTACGGTTATCTAAAATCACAGCGTGAGCGGCCTAGCAATGATAGGCCATTGCTGATAGCAGTAGATACATCGTTCAAAGCATTAATGGGACAAGGTATTATTCCTGATATTCTCGTTAGTATCGAGCATAATATTACACAAGAGCATCTACCAGAAAGTATTCCTGAAACAGTAACGCTAGTCTATTTCCCTAGAATACCCGCGAAAGTAATTGGTTCTTGGCCTGGTCCTCGTTTTAATGCGTATTCAAAAGGGAAAATTTACGATCAGCTTCATAAAACATATCCAAAATTACGTTTATTTACTAATGGCAGCGTGATTCATCCAGCCATAGATCTTGCAGTACACTTAAATATCTGGGAAATTACATTATTCGGATGTGATTTTAGCTATCCAAATAATAAAACCCATGCTTTTTGGAAGGATGGTGAAATTGGCCCTAAGGCGGGGAATGCAAAACACTGGATAATCAATGGTAGAGGCGAGCGAGTTTCAACTGATCTTAACTTTAGAGCCTACCTTAGAAACTTGGAACATTATATAGCAACTAAACCTCGTATAAAGTTTTATCAATCAAACCTATCTGGTGCGAAAATCAAAGGAACTCAATTCAAGGATTGCAAATAATGCTGCATAATAATCAAGCCTTAGACGTTCAACTAATTAATACAGCCCAACAATTCCGTTTGGGAAAAGAGGCCGAAGCCTCTAAAAGATTAAGAAATTGCATAGATTTACTTGAGTCAGAACTGAAAAAATTAAAGGATACATCAGCCATTTCTAACATAATACCATTAATGTTAGCCGCTCAAGAACGACAAGACTGGCTTGGACTTGCAGATTATTTAGAGTATGAATTAGCTTATATTCTAAACAACTAAAATCACTTTATTTTTATATATCTAACTTTGGATTAATCAACCTAATTAATTGATACCTCTTTCGCCTAATCCATTCAATCGCTCCTGCAAAAATTTTGCAGATAACTGAAGGAATTAGGCACAAAAAAAACATATAACAAAAAATAACTTTACCGCAAAGTTTTAAAACACTATTTTTATTTTCCCCCAACAATTTAAAGTTTAACCCATTTGCCCCTCGAATGTGTAACAAACTTCTCCAGCTTAATAAACCAGAGTGAGTTACTAATAATTTTTTTGCAATATCTTTACTTCTATCCGAATATACATCCGGTAAATTAGCAACGAAAGATGGCCAATTATAAAACATTATTTCAAAAAATCTTGAGGGCCATCCAACTTTTCTGACTGGCGTTTTGAGAGTTACTACACTTAACTCTCTACAAAAAAGTAAACTAAAATGATTACTTGCAATATAATCAAGCACAAAGCCGACAATACCAAAATCAGTACCTCTATACTTTTCAAATCTAGGATGAGAAATCAACTTCCTATTAATAATGTTGCAACTAATACACGCAATGATTGGTGTCAATTCATCAATGACTAAATTTTTATCATTATAAACAATTTCAGTATTATGTCTATAACGTCCAACCAAGTTAGTTAAGATAAAGTCGTACTCGTTAGACCCAACTAATTTCCCTAAAATCCCATCTAAAACTGATGGTAATATTTCATAAGAATCACCTAGTATCCAAATATATTTTGAATTCGGCATAAAAACTGCATTTTCAATATTCTCATCTGAGGTCACTGTTTTAGCCAGAGATTTAACAAAAATAAATTCGTATTTATTTTTCCAATAAGCAATTACCTCAAGCGTATTATCTGTAGATGCATTATTAGAAATATAAAGCCCTATATTAAATAACTTAAGTCGTTCAATATGCTTTTTTAAAAAAAAATCTACAAACTCAGCCCTATTATAAGTTGGCATAACAATAGCCAAAGTTGTATTTAAACCCGGATGCATTTTCATTATTTCTCAGAACTTTTCCAAATATTTTCAGCCATTTCATTTTGAGATAAAAAAGGAGACATATCTTCTAGTGATGGCGATACTATACTTCCATCTGAAAGCTGTTTTGACGCTAGCTTAGGAGAGAAAACCTGAGTATCATCAAGAATAAGCTCACAGATAACTGGACCAGAATGAACCATCACTTGTTTAATAGTACTCTCCATAGAAGCATGATTATCACATTTAAAATAAGGTAAACCGAAACCCTTACTCAATGACTCAAATTTTGGAAATGTAACACCAGAGTTTCTACTCGCACCAACTTCAACACCATCAAAAAAGTTCTTTTGTGTTTGATAAATTGATGAGTAACCTGCATTATTTAAAATGAATATCTTAATTGGCAATTTATTACCAACGATAGTTTCAAGTTCTTGGAGATTCATCATAATACTACCATCGCCAGCAAAACAGACAATAGGCATAGCTGGAGCCCCATAAGAGGCTCCTATTGCAGCTGGTAACTCATACCCCATAGATGCGGAGCCAGAATTTGTCCATAAACGAGTTTTAGATTTAATTACTGCTGCTTGGAAGCCAATCACGCAAGCAGATCCATTTGCGGCAACGACTATTTGGTCATCAGATAGCATCTTGAAAAACGTATCCATAAAGCAATATGGATTCACTTTAGATGAATTCCAATACTCTTTTAATACCACAGGATATCGCTTCAATCTACCTTTACACCAATCCAACCAAACTCGATGTTTAGGTTGGGCAGCAATATTCTGCTGTAAAAGAAAAGGTATCAGATCAGCTAGGTCTGCTTGTATAGGTTTATCGATAATTAAACTTGGCTTTTGCATTTCCAACTCATCAATATCAACCATAATCTTATAAGCTTTAGGTGCAAATGCAGTCCAATTATAACTAATTTGCCGAATATTTAATCGGCACCCTAATATAAGAATTAAATCTGCATTTTGAATGACAAAATTACCTGAGCGATTTCCGACTGTTCCTGGTCTACCTACATATAAAGAATGTTCGTCGGGTAATAAATCATGAGCGTTCCAACCTGTAACTACAGGGACTTGAAATCTATCGATTAACTGAAGAAATGGCTCGTATGAGCGGCTAATCCTAACTCCAGAACCGGCTAAAATAACAGGCCTTTCAGACAATTCGATTGCACTAATAATTTCTGCTGACTCACTTAACAAATCCAAACTAAGCCATGGGTGCTCTAATTCTTCCGGATTAAAACCTACAAGTTCATCTGGATTAATGAATGAGCTTTGAACATCAATCGGTACATCTAACCAACAAGGGCCAGGACGTCCATGCGTTGCAAGATAAAATGCCTTTTCAAGGTGATAGCGAATTGAAGATGGATCGCTAATCATCTGTGAGTATTTAGTAATAGAGTGAACTATCTTACAAATATCAATCTCTTGATCACCATATTGTCGCAATGACATCCCAGTACTTTGAATCGTTGTTTGATACTTAACTTGCCCTGATATGACTAACATACTCAGAGAGTCTGTCCAAGCACCATGAACACCAGTAATTGCATTTGTTCCACCAGGACCAGTAGTCACATTAACAAGGGCTGGGCGATGAGTTAAGCGACTATATGACTCTGCAGCCATAGCGCAGGCTTGTTCATGATGATTAAAGATACAGTTCAAACCATTATGCCTACCAAGTGATTGATTAAGGTGCATAGCACCTCCACCAGTCACCATAAAAACCTGCTCAATTCCTAATTCAACTAATCGCTGTGCAATATAGTCCGATAATTTGATATTCATTTATATAAACTCTTTAGTAAGCGACTATTTTATTTCCTTCGAGAAGATAAGTGTTAAATTTTCGCTTGAAATTCTTTACGATGTTTAAAACTTCTTGAGGGTAAATTCCCGGCACCATTACAATCACTGCATCTACATCTGAATATTCTAATGTCTCTGGTGAAACTATTTTAGTCAACATAACAGGACTGAATAGCCCTTGCTTAAATGGAGCTGAATCAATAATAAACTCAATATTATTCAACTTACTAATAGCAAGTAAAGCTAATGTTCTGTGCCCAGCTCCCCAGACAGCAACTTTTTTCCCAACAGAGACATATTTATCGACTAGTGTATTTAATTCGGCACTTAAAGAGTTTACTTCTTCCATATACGAGTCTAATCTTAATGAACTTCGTTTTCTTACAATTGCTAAAATATCATTACTATTATTAATTTCCTGACACTCGAGCACATCGAACCCATTAAATTCAAATGCTCTACGTAAAGTACTAACTGTAAAGTATACTAAATGATCAGCAACGAACTCATATAGACACTTTGATTCGAGAAGGTATGACAAATTAGGTACTGTAATATATCCTACAGCATTATCTGTTGAGTTAGTGTAAATCGAATCTATAAATTGTTTTATGTTTGGTTGATGTTCCAAATAGTTAAATGAGAAAAATACTTCTGCTTTCTTAGTTATTTTCTGATCTGGTAGATAACCACAAATCATACTTCTCTCAAAAAGAACACCCTCTTCTACGGAACTCTCTGAATATTCTATACCTTCAGCACGAAGACCTGCATCAACTATAACATCTAACATACCACCTTTACCGCAACCTATTTCAAGCGCAGTTTTTCCTAGTAAATTGTATTTCTTAACAAAAGTTGTAATCTCATTTAACCGCGTAGTTCTAGAATGCGGTGACAAAACAGCAGCAGTAATAACTTCTCTGAAATAACTCACTGGAGCAGCTTTAAGCTGTACTAAATCACATTTATTACATTGAAAAACTGCAAGTTCGATTGGTGATTCGTTATCTAACTGCTTGCTAGTTAAAAAATGCTGCGCGGCTTTTGGAAATGGGAAAAGGGTAATTAACGCATTACCTGGAAGCTCTGCGCGACACAAACGACAGTGTTCTATTTGTTCAAAATACGTCATAACTTGGTCCTATCAAATATCTAGCTATTGATGGTCAAGACTAATCTTGGTCGATGCAATTTCTTTCCATTTTTGCTGATTCAAACCCATATTATAGGCAGGCAAACCATATTTAATACATTTACCACAAATCTTAGCACTATTTTTATTTGAGTTAATTTGCTCCAATGTAGATTCAAGATAGTTATCAGAAACAGTAATGCCATCTCGATTAAAAACAGTACAGCAAACTGGTACCTTTAAATCCCAGTTAATATTTATCTGATTTTCTTTAAATGGACAAATTTTAGAACGATACTTAGAACTTGCCTCTAATCCCTCTTCAATATTTACTAATAGCATTGAATTCAATTTTTCTGTCTGTGGGTCATGAATTCCATCTAGATAGTCTAAGCAACGCTCAAGAGGCATAACAAGTGAGTAAGTAGTTGAAAGAGAGAATTTTAACTCTTCACAAAGCATCCGCATTTTTTCTAAATTTAATCCATTATTATCATTGTACAAATGATAATTTACATCAACAAAGGTTTTAGATTTAAACTTATCTAAATAATATCTCAAACGATACATATTTGATTTTACTAAATCAATATTTCCACCCGTATGAGTTTTTTCATATGTGTCTGGATAATAACCAGACAACGATACTTTGAGATATTCAGGTGACTGTCGAATAACGTTACCCAATAATTCATCTGAGTCGATAGATAAATTACTGGATAGTGCTACAGCTATGCCGTTTACATGTAAATATGAAATAATTTCAGGTAAATTTTTATGTAAAAATGGCTCACCCCAGCTATACAAGCTAACGTGAGTTACGATTTCGTTCTCACCAATAATCTTATCAACCACTTTTTTAAGGTGATTCAATGACATGCGACCAATTGGCGTTTTGTCGCCATCTATACTGTGTGCGCAAGATGGACACTTAAGATTACACGATCCCATAATATCAATGGTATAGAAAGACTCGCAATAATCAGAATACAAAATGTAATCATGGGCAGAAAATCCCATATCCATTAGCACTGAAATAATTTCAGACTCTTTTAATGATACAGCAATAACAATAGCTAAATTTTCATACTCTTTTTTCATCGTAGCCAAAACATCTGGTGAGCTAACTAATACGTCATTGACTAATTTATTCTGCAATGCAAGATCTGAGTCAATAAACCGGACAACATTAAGTGAGTTTGCAAGAGAAAAACGTAAGAACCCCATACCCGTCATTCTAGCGCCCCATATCACGATTGGACGTTTTTCTAACTGAACCAGTAAACTCACTTTTGATTTTATCATTTGAGCTGTTCCATCTCGATGATTTTTTGACAAATTTGATTTTTTTGAGGATGCTTTTCATACCATTTATAAAGGTTTGAAATTGAATCTTTAAATGGAGTAATTTCTAAGGGGCCAAATTCACTCACATAACGTGAGTTGTTTCCTGAATATTCACCTCTGCTCCCCTCCTGCTTTACAAATACTGCAGAATCTGTATTACCGACTTCATTAATGATTTCGGCGAGCTTGAACAAAGATATCGAATAACCGCTACATATATTGTAATTCCTATAAACAAATTCTGATTTAAAAAATATTTCAGCAGCCAACAAAAAATCATCTACATAAAGATAATCAAAAAACATATCTTGATTAATAGAAACTTCTAATCCAGAAAGTATTCTACAGATATTGTTAGAAATAAACCTACGAGAATAATCCTCATACTTACCAAATATTCCAAACACTCGCAAATTAACAATGTTATTAGAAAACTTTTCAACATCATTTGAAATAACAAATTTTGATAACCCATATGTATCTGATGGGATATGCTTACCAAAATATTCCTCACTCATCATAGGTTCGTAATTTTTCATATCATATTCTGCACCTGAACCTATTGTAATCATCCGACCATAAAGATGTGAACATCGGGCTAAGTTAAAATATAAAATCAAATTTTCATTTAATGAGTTGATATTTACAGCACTCATTAAGACAACATCTGGATATAAATTCGCTAGATATTTTTCTACAGCACACGTATCGAGTAAATTCAACTCATGTCTTTTTGGTGAGTATACTTCATAACCTTTTGTAGAATAATATTCCACTGCGTTTTTACCAATAAAACCATTGGATCCCAACACCAGTAATTTTATACCAACAGACATTTCACTCACCTATAGTTAATTATGATATTTCTTTTATTTTCCACTCATTAGACTGTATCCACTCATTATCATCAAGTGATTCATCTAATGCATTTAACGCTGCTAAAACTTTTTCCTTATGTGGGTCAAGATCCTCATCAACACAAACCATAGGAGCAGAACAGTTATTACAAAAATTAATCTGCTCTCTTCGTCCTTTTAGCATAGCAACTCGTAATTGATGCAGAGACTTTCCTTCCCATATTTCTTTTACACTTTGTTCATTTACATTGCCAATGACAACCTTTCTTGGCCAATCCAAAGTGCAAGGACTAGTTTGACCATCACAATTAAAATGCAAATACATGAATGTGAACGGACAAATATCTTTATATTTTTTTATTTTTTGATTATACATCCCCGTTTTAGCAACTTCATTTTGCTTATCGAGTTGTGTTTCGGCCCATTGAGGTACTATTTTCTCTATGAAAATTTCATCGCAAATACCACCAAAAGTATCAAAAAAATATTGACGTTCTGTTTCATCTAGAATGAATGTTGTGTTATTACCTTTATCAAGAGCACTTGTTTGGTCCGCGATTTTCACATAAATAGTAAGTTCAGGCCCTTTAATGCTATGAAGATGTCTTACACCTTCAACTATCTCATTAAAATTCTGCTTTACACCGGCAACCTGCATGTATCTTTCATCACTTAAACCTTCAATTGATACATTAATACGTTGTAATCCAGCATCCACTAGTGCACGGTTTAACTCAGGTGTTAACTTCGAACCATTAGTAAAAACTTCGATAATTTCTGCAACATTTTTTTCTTTAGCATACTTAATCATTTCAGGAAGATCTTGGTGTAATGTAGGTTCCCCATGATTACCAATTTTAATTTTTTTAATCTTTTCAGGGAATTCAGCAAGATCATTAACAATCTTCTTGAACATTTCCACGCTCATTTTCCCACGCTTCAAGTCAACCTTTTTCATTGCTCTATTGTCGGCTTGAAAACAAAAACTACAGCGGTAATTGCAAATACTTGACACATCTATATGAACTGAAAATGGTGTTTTTAAAGGTACTCTATCTTCAATGGGTACTTTTACCGCTGAATATATTCGCGGTTGTACTTTGGCGACAATCTCATCGTTAGTCATAGTTGGGTCCTATATACACGAAATAGTTTTAAAGCTAAACGGACGCATAGCTAAGAGCTGCGACATATCATTGATATCACAATATATATCTCCTCTTGCTACACCATCATCATAGCCCGAGCTGAAAAAAATAAAGGGCACATTGGCCGCCTTAGCCGCTTTTTGATCAATGGTGGTATCCCCAACTAATAATGCACTAGCAGGTTCTAGGCCAAGTTGTTGTAACACTCTTAAGACAGGTTCAGCATTCGGTTTCGCTATATGATCAGGCCTACCTGATATAACAACGTCAAAATACTCTGCAATTTCAGTTTCAAGTAAAACTTTATCACAGAGCGCTGAAGGTTTATTTGTGCATACAGCTAACTTAAAACCAATTTTTTTCAAAAACTTGAGTGTTGCTTCTACATTTGGATAGAGAGAAGATTTCGGTGTTGATATCAATTTATAACGGTCCCGAAACTCTGCAACAAGGCATGTAACGGGTTCAATTGACTGAGGAAGTGCCAAGGATAAAATCCTATCGGCTCCATGACCCATCTCCTGCAATAGACTATCTTGGTTTAAAGGCTTAAGATCACGAACTCGACGCATTTCATTAATAACTTGCGTCACTTCTCTGGCACTATCAACCAAAGTTCCATCAAGATCGAAAATAACTAACTGAATAGACATCTAATTAGCCAACTTCTTGCCGAAGTTGTAATACTCGAGTAGATAGCAATTCCAGCCGAGTTTCATCTTCTTTAGCAATACATGCATAGTAATTATGCTTATTCTGAAGCCATAGCAGTTCAAACTCAACAGCTAATAGCAACCCCTTTCTGAGCTTAGCCATGGACAAAGCATCTGCATTGAAAATGATTTTCCTTGTTTCAAAACGAGTTAGATACGTTGCCTTTAGAGCTTGCAAAAAATCGATTGCATCTAATGACACACCACCACCAACTACAAACTCAATACCTGCTAACTTACATTGTCGAGCAACCTCGAGACAATATTCAAGAATTTTGTCAGAATTAACATCACCACGCTTCATTCCATTTGATTGAGTAAAATCAACACGGCCAAAGACAATTCCAGGTTTAGTCGCAGATGAAACTATCACATCAATAATTTGCGCTAGGTTGTTAAATGTTGTCTTTGTCTCAACATTGAACAAGAATGAAGTATCCTCGAGTTCGTCCTTTGTAAACGCAGTTTCATATGCTCCTATATATTTGCTTAATGCATAAGGCGTTTCAACCATAGGCGCAACAACGTAATCAGCTCCGAATTGTTTTGCTTCAAATAAATCGCGAATTGCCTCAGCGCCACCAATTTTTAGTGCTACATCTAAGCCTGCTCTGCGAGTGATCTCTAACAAACGTAAAAACTCATCACTTCGAGTACCTTCTGCCTCAAATTCTGCTTTAACGGCAACGACACCATGGTTATCTTTGAGTTGCTTAAGAATATTAAGCATTTCTCTTTCTAAAGTATTAATAGTCCTTCTCCTTTCTCAAGCTACCCTATAAATCAGCACGCAAGCATTAACACACTTGTATCGACCTGATTACAAAAAAACTAAAGTCTTTTTTCTTTTAAGAAAAAATCTTCAAAAGATTCAATTACATAATCTAGCATTTCCGTTGTTAACGCTGGTTGGACACCAATCCAAAATGAGCTTTCCATCACTAAATCAGTCGTATTAAGACGACCTGAGACTCGATATTTTTTATCTTTCATGTAGGGCTGACGAGTTACATTGCCAGCAAATAAAAGTCTGGTACCTATTCGCCGAGATTCCAAAAACTGAAGTAATGTTAAGCGTTCGATGCCCTTATCACGTTTTAATGTTAATGGAAAACCAAACCAAGAGGGTGATGACTTCGGCGTTGCTTCAGGTAAGATAAGGTATTCTTCACAAGATTTTAAGCCCGTCTTTAGATACTCAAAATTGCGTTTTCTAGCCATAATAAACTCAGCTAAATGACCTAATTGTGCTAAACCACAGGCCGCTTGCATATCAGTAATCTTTAGGTTGTAACCTACGTGGCTATAAATATACTTGTGGTCATAACCTTGAGGTAAACTCCCTAGCTTCCAACAGTAACGTTTATTGCAGGTATTATCTTTTCCTGGAGCACAATAACAATCCCGTCCCCAATCGCGAAATGACTCTACAGTACTCTTTAGAAGCGCACTATCCGTAAATACAGCCCCACCTTCACCCATTGTAATATGATGTGCAGGATAAAAACTCAATGTCCCCAAATCACCAAAAGTGCCAACCAAACGCTCCACGCCAGATTCAATACGTGTATTACGTCCTTTAGAATAAGCCAATGATGGTTGATAAGTCGATCCTAATGCATCGCAGCAATCTTCAATTACCCATAGATTATATTTTTTAGCCAAATGCATAATCACATCAATATCAAATGGATTACCTAAAGTATGAGCTAACATAATGGCTTTGGTTTTTTTACTGATAGCTTCTTCGATTAAATCAGGATTAATATTATATGTTGGCAGCATAACATCAACGAACACTGGTATTAATCCATATTGAATTAATGGATTAACCGTTGTAGGAAAGCCTGCAGCAACTGTAATAACTTCATCACCAGGTAATAATGCTCTGTCACCTAAGCGTGATGAAGTTAATGCTGCTAACGCTAATAAATTTGCTGAAGAACCTGAATTAGTCGTTAAGACATTTTTTATATCTAGTATTGATGACAAATCAGTTTCAAAAGTGTCATTAAATCTGCCTGTTGTTAACCATCCATCAAGTGATGCTTCAACCATGTTGGAGTATTCATCAACCCCAATAAGCTTTCCAGAAGGTGGAATAGGCGTATCACCACCATAAAATTTTTGGGGTATGGCTTTAATTGCAGCATACTCTTTGACCAAATCAGCGATATCTTTTCTAATTTTTGTCAATTTTTTAGAAGTATCAGTCAAGCTAATCACCTTTATCATTCAAATATTCATGAATCTGTGTTTGGGTTATTGATGCCATATTCTTACCTTGATAAAACCCACTGTACCACTCTATCGTTTTCTCAATGGCCAGTTCAATTTCCCACTTAGATTGCCAATTTAAAATACTGCGTGACTTAGATGTATCTAACTTAAGAAAATGAGCTTCGTGTGGAGCATTAATTTGAGGTTCACTCTTGACATATGCACCATCTCCCCAGTTTTTTGCTAGCTGTTGCGCTACCCATTCAACAGTTTTTGCATCGGTTTCTGCTGGACCAAAATTCCAAGCGTAAGAAGTTTCATCAGGATTCCCATCACGACTCAAAAGGTAATTGATCAGTTCTAAGTAACCAGATAAAGGTTCCAAAACATGTTGCCACGGACGGATAGCACTCGGATTTCGAATACTTGCTATCTGTTGTAAACTGAAAGCTTGAACTAGATCTGGCACTAATCGATCTTCAGACCAATCACCACCACCAATAACGTTTCCCGCTCTTGCTGAAGCCACGATCACTCCAGATTGACTTAAATAAGAATTACGGTAACAACTGGTAACTAACTCTGAACATGCTTTGCTACTACTGTAAGGATCTAATCCACCAAGGGAATCACTTTCTCGATATCCCCAATGCCATTCCCTGTTTTGATAGCACTTATCGGAAGTTACATTGAGGACACATTTAACACTCTCTGTTAATCGTATTGCTTCAAAAACATTAATAAGACCCATTACATTAGTGCTATAAGTTTCAACAGGATGGTCATAACTATGACGAACTAATGCTTGCGCTGCCATGTGAATGACAATCTCAGGTTGATGATCGATTAACACTCTTTTTATAGTATCAAAGTCTCGGATGTCACCAATAATAGACTCAATATTCGCATTGATATTTAACAAGGTAAACATATTAGGCTGGGTTAAAGGGGCAAGAGAGAAACCAATGACTTCTGCACCATAATGTTTAAGCAGACAACAAAGCCAACTCCCCTTAAACCCAGTATGTCCTGTGATTAAGATTTTTTTTCCCTTAAAAAATTGCTGATTTGTTACCATATCTTCCACGGTGCCTGATTATTCTGCCACATTTCCTGAAGGTATTTCTGATCTCTAAGTGTGTCCATGGGTTGCCAGAAACCATTATGTTTAAACACTGCGAGATTATTTTCCTCTGCAAGCATTTGTACAGGTCCCTCTTCCCAACTAGTGTTATCACCCTCAATATAATTTAATACTTCAGGAGATAAAACAAAAAAACCACCATTAATCAGAGAACTATCATCCTTTGGTTTTTCTTTAAAGGTCGTTACAAGGTCACCAGAAATATTGAGCGCTCCAAAACGGCCTGGGGCTTGAGTTGCAGTTAAAGTCGCTTTCACTTTTTTAGCCATATGAAAATCAATTACATTCTGGATATTAACATCGCAGAGCCCATCACCATATGTAAAACAAAAAGCTGATTCTCCTTCAATATATTCGGCTACTCGTTTTAATCGTCCTCCAGTCATAGTCTCTTGACCTGTATCGACTAAGGTTACCCTCCAAGGCTCAACCATCTGATGATGTACTTCCATCTTATTATTTCGCATATCAAAGGTCACATCGGACATATGAAGAAAATAATTTGCAAAATACTCTTTAATTACATATCCCTTGTACCCACAACAAATTATAAAGTCATTAATACCATAAGCGGAATATAGCTTCATTATATGCCATAAAATCGGTTTACCACCAATTTCAATCATCGGTTTTGGTTTGAACAAAGTTTCTTCAGAAATACGTGTTCCATATCCACCAGCCAAAATAACCGCTTTCATAACTTAATTCCTTATTTCACTAACCTAATTTTGACAAGGCTTATGTATATTAACTTCTTTTGTAAAGTCGTAATTCTGAATGAAATTTATCAATTGTTTGAAAACCAAAAGGTAATACGTTTGTGGCAATAAGCTCGTACTCAGGTAGGAATTTATCATAATCATCTCCCAAGATAGGCACTTTAACACCAACATGAGAGTGGTCTTTTGCGACCTGTTTTCCTTCGCGAAGATTACGCAATAGCACGTATTTACTTTTTAACCGTGTTACATGTTGCAGATAATTTTGTACTATTTCAGGCTCCATTTCTTGGAAGGAGATAAAATTCACAAAAAGATCAATTTCGCCAGTGAGTTCAGGTAACTGCCAAGGACACATGACTACGGCACTAAACTCAGTACGTAGTGTATCAATATTCAAATCTGGGTAAATTTGTAACTGGGCATAATCTGCCACAAGATGTGCACCCAATACCTGTTTTAAATAATAACTGGAAAAGAGACAGGTCGGAGGAATATCTACGTTTATATAAAAAGTCTCATTTCTGCTATCACTTAGTAGAATCTCACCGAGTGAACCGAAACCACCACCGATTTCTAAGACAGTTTTGACCGAAATATCTTGTATATGTTGCTTAAGAAAATTTAATCCTAGTAGATAATTTAAACTAGAGCGACTATAAAAATGTCCATCAAACTCAAACTGTTCTAATGGGTTACCTACATGGCTTTCACTGAAATTTTGTGTAAACGGGGCACGTAACTGCTCACTCGCTTTATACACTCGATAGTCACTTTTAGCATGAGTTTCACCCGATAAAAACTCCGTCATTGACATCATGGCGCGCCGGTCATTTTGAAGGGCGCCATCACAAACAGTTAACATATTTTGATAACGTTCTGGCTGTAAAACCCAGCCATGAAATAAATATGTTGGAACGAAATAGCCTAGGGCGCTATTTAGCGTTCGAAAATTTTCAATCCCGTAATCGGCTAGATCCTGCTGCAAGCTCTTTGCACCATGTTGCCAGAAGTGACTTGGCTGATAACTGGGATCCGCATTACGCATGTCTGATATCATGGCGTTAACTTGCTCTTTCCACATATATTTATTATTCCTTATCGGGTCCAACATTTTCACTGCGTTTTTTTGGGATACAATACAGCACAGTTTCCAATAACATATCACCATAGACTCTAATGTACATGTCATAGTCTGGAACCATATCGTTGATCATCAAAGGAATATCCCATAAATCGCTAGGATTGTGATAGAGACAAATTGCCAAAACAGGGCGATATGTTTGAATAATATTCTTTGCCCCTAAAAGAGCCGCCTTTTCAGCCCCTTCTATGTCCATTTTGATAAAGTTGGGTGATCCTCCAAAAACCACGTCATCGAGTGCCACACAACTCACCAAATTATCTTGTGATCCCGTGGTTCCGGTTAATCGGCTTGAAGTACTGTGTTCAGCATCAAAAGCTAACAAACAGCACTTACTCCATACGCCAGCAGGGTAAATAAATACTCGCCCCTGATGTTCAAACCCCAAGGCTTTAACTCTACAGTTTAATTTATATAGATTACTGGGGTCAGGCTCAAAACTAGCGCAGTATTCCACCGGTAGTGCATGTAATTGCGCAGCGGTAAATAATGAGGTTAACGTATCGCCATTGTATGCACCCGCATCAATAAAACGCAGTGCTGACAAATGGTTAAAAACAGGTATATCTTCAGCAAAATATTGAATATGAGGATCGGGGATTGGATAATCTTCAACTCGATGATGTTGACGAAAACGAACTATTTGATCTAATAATTGCCGACTCTTATCATCAAATAACAGACCCCTTACTTTTGCCAATTGCTCGAGTTCCACCATTTCATCAATCACGGCTGAATACCAAAGACTGTGGGGAATTAATTGTTGGATAATAGCAGGACAAGCAAAAATGGACTCTGTAAAGTCATATACTCTAGTAAAGCCCTGTGCCACAAGTTCAGACTTGATACGTCGACTTAATAACCCTACTGATATATATATTTCGGCGTCTTTGTTCTCGATATCTTCTTGGCGTATTATCGGCAAGTCATATAGATGAGTCTGTTGACTATAGGCATCAATAAAACCATCAAGTGTGATCGATGACAATTGAAAACTTTGGAAAAAAATTTCACCTTGAATGCCTGCACCAAAAATATACCTTTCACTCATTAGCCTTTCCTCCCGTACAACATCGTTTCAAGTACGGCTGTCCAACCATTATTTAAGGAATTATACTGTTCCCTCAACAATTTCTTAGACAGTTTTCCCGTTGCCGTTAATGGCAATTTTTCTGGGAAAAAATATTTTAGAGGACGCTGAAAAGGCGCTAATGAACGGTTCGTTAAGGCTCGAAGCTGAGGCTCTAAACGATCTGCATCTTTTACAATACAGATGGCGACGATAACTTCACCTAGCAACTGATCATCTACACCGATAACAGCCACTTCTAACACTCTTTCATGCGTGGAGAGTACAGCCTCAATATCCTTCGGATATATATTGATCCCCCCCGAAATAATAACGTCTTTTTTGCGACCAACGTAAGTTAAAAAACCTTCGCTATCGAGTTTACCGAGATCGCCAGTTAGAAAATAATCTCCATGCCACGCAGCCAATGTTAATTCAGGTTTATGGTAATAACCGCTAAACGCTAGTGGAGACCTTACTGCTATTTCCCCAACCTCATTGATCCCACAGACGCATAGATTTGAATTGAGTATTTGAACATCGATCGCTTCACATGGGTAGCCGACAGTATTAAATTTAAATTTTGCATCACAGGGGGCTAAATTGGTTGCGACGGCAATTTCTGTCGCGCCATAAATTTCGTGAAAATCACAGCCAATTGCGTCAAAAATTTTCTCTTTAAAAGCCGCATCTATAGGAGCTGATGACGTCACTATAGTTTTCAGTGACTTTAATGCTATCGCGTTATCGAGTAGTTCATCTTTTAAGGCATACAGGTGCGACGAGACACTGATCACAAAACTCACCGCATGTTGCTCAACTAACACTAACCACTGTTTTGGCGTAAAGGGGGCCAATCTCACTAAAGTGGCTCCCAATAATAAGGGTACAAAACTAAGTCGCTGACCTAAAGAATGAAAAAATGGTGAAGCACATAGCACTACATCGTCAGACGTTAAATGATACAGATCCCAAGTCTGTTGCGCTCTTGCAAGTTTGACACTTTGTGACACCACAATAGGTTTAGGATCACCGGTTGAGCCAGATGAAAGGGTGATCAAAAAGTCGTTATCTATGGCATCTTGGACCAACGAATTAAACGCTTCTGACGCATGGCAATCATCTTGAGTAAATTCAATATTATTAACGTAAGTATTGTGATTGGCAGGAATATTCCCCGTAGGTATCGTCAATGCATCAGTGGCTATAATACCAAACGGCAAGGCTAAAGAATGCACTTTTGCGCTAACGCTACGATCGTAAACCACAAGATTAACATCTGTCGCGTTCCATCCGGCCAACAACTGTGGTGCCAGCATTTGAGCATTCGTAGGTATACATGCACCATCTAATTTTGCGATCGCAACAGAGACAGTAAAAGAATGTAATAGAGAGTCAGTTAACAGCGCTACTCGCGGTCTTTGAGTTTGGCAAATCAGTAAAATCTGCTTGCACCATAATTCAACGAGTGACAACAGCTGGCCATAGGTATAACACTCATCGCCATCGATCAACGCAGTTTTATCATGAAACTGCTGAGCAATTAGCCTAAATCTCTCATATAAGCAAGACATCAGTCTCTACCCGCAATTTTATTCATCACCACTTGCGCTAAATTACCTATGACTTGAAGCTCAGACTCTGCGAGTTCACTTGGCGCGAACTTAATCTCATATTGACTTTCTAATGTCATGATAAGACTCAAAATAGCAAATGAGTCTAAGTAGCCTGTTGCAACAAAATTGCAATTTTCATCAATAATCTGACTGCCATCTTCTAAATGTTGCCGCACATAATCGATGATAAAATTTGTCACGTCATTTATTGTCATTACTACTCACCCATTTTTAAATGAAACATTTCAGACTATTGAATAACATCCCAGCTTAATCTGTCGCCAACGATGAGATCTTTACCCGCTTTACGTCCCAAAATTAGTGACTTATATTGTGGGTCAAGACCGAAACCTGGCCGCACAGATTTAACATTCAGCTCAGTAAAAATATCGCCCTGCTGCATCGGTGCCGAAATATACAGTGAGCGTCGTCCATTTCGATTCTTATTCGCACCGGGCGTTAAGCTGTAATCTACTTTGCCAACCGCCAATTCCGCTCGACGGATCTCTGCCAGCATCTTTTGAAATTCAGCGACTGTGAGTGAAAAGAAGCTATCAACAGTCTCTTCTCCATCATCCAATTTTATATGTTTTTCAATTACATTTGCACCTAAAGCAACAGCTGCAATCGATACGCCTATACCAACTGTATGGTCAGAAAGCCCTGCAGGACATTGGAATGTGTCTTTTAAATGCTGTATCGTTTTCAGGTTAACTTCTGCTGGAGGTGTGGGATAGGCCGTTGTGCATTTGAGTAAAATTATTTGTTCACAACCGTGTTGCTTAAGACAAGTTACCGAGCGGCAAATATCTTCTAAGCTTGCCAGCCCAGTAGAGACTATGACTGGCTTACCTGTCTTTGCGACTTTTTCTAACAATGCTAGATCGACAATTTCGGGAGACGCTATTTTATAAGCCTTTACCGCAAATTTTTCTAGCTCGTCGACTGACGTCTCGTCGAAGACAGAACCAAATAACTCAACCCCAAGTTTCGCGGCCTCGGCAAATAATTCAGGAAGCCATTCCCAAGGAGTATGAGCATATTCATATAATTCATAAAGGTTTTTATAAGCTGCCCATGCATTATCCATTGGGATAACAAAATCACCATGATCCACATTTAGCGTAATAGTATCAGGACGATATACTTGCAGTTTAATGGCATCGGCCCCCGCATCAGCTGCGGCTTTAAGTAAGGCGACTGCTTTACGGATATCTCCGCCATGATTTCCCGATAACTCAGCAATCACATAACAGGGTTCTTCACCACCAATTGCGCGCTCACCAATATTAATCTTCATTTGCACATAACCTTTAATTTATCTCAACCCATGTCTCAGTTTTATTTGACTGTACAGCAGCGTCTAACATAACGAGACCATCATGGGCATGCTGCCAACCAAATACATAAGGCGACTGAAATTGCCCCTTTTTACGGAACATAACTAGTGCATCGGCAATATCGTTATAAAGATTAGCAAATGCTTCAACAAAGCCAGCGGGATGTCCAGGTTTAAAGCGTTCGCGGACTTCCTCTTTAAAATAACAATTGCCTCTATCATAGGTCATCCGCACAGAGTCTTTACCGTAGATATGCAGACGTTCCGGCTCTTCCTGATACCACTCTGCACTCGCCTGTTCACCAAACAATCTGACTCTAAGCCCATTACGATGGCCTAAAGCTGTCTTACTAACCCAATAGGAAGCCCGCATCCCCTTTTCAAATTTTGCCCACAAATAGGCGTCATCGACTATGCCATCAAAAATCGAGAAATGATGAAAATCGGCATTTACGCTCAAGGGAATTTGTCCAGTAATAAACTCACTCAGATGCTGCACATGCACGGCAAGATCTAATAAAATCGTAGGGATTGCACCATCCACCAAACGCCAAGCTTGAGGATGCATTTTTTCTGGTGCTTGAATAAAACCATCTGAGTGAAACTCAATTTGGATCTGTTTAAGCTCCCCAAAAGTGCCTTCTTGTACATGCCTGCGTAACACTCGCACCATAGGATAACCGCTGTAGTTAAAGGTCACAGCGAGGAATCCTTTAGTATCATCGAGGGCTTTTTGGATAGCTATCGATTGCTGTAAATCCGCCGCCATTGCTTTTTCACATATAACAGCGACTCCTGCTTGCAGCAAGGCACATACGACATCAACGTGACTTGGTGTCGGAGTTAGCACGACAACGGCATCGAGCAACGCCGCCTCTTTGGCAATATATTGCTGCCAATCGGAATACACACGATCTGCTGGAAGATGCCATGTCGCGCCAGTTTTTAAACTGGTATCTATATCGCGTGAAAAGCACCCAGAAACTAATTGCCAACGCCCGTCCAACTGACAAGCTGCACCATGGGCGTAACCCACGGCCGAAGTATAAGAACCACCAATAAATCCCAACTTCAACGGTTGTGGGGTTACTTCCATCGCGATCATTTTGCCACCACCTGTATATTGTGTAGCTGCGGATCTGGCTTAGTCGTCCGAGTTACAAAGAAAAACTGACTATAATGTGCATCAGCAAATACCGTGCCAATGGCTGAAGCATAAGGATGCATTTCGTCTATTGTCTCAAAGCCAAGATAATCATTCATCAGCTTCACATACTTGTTCTCACGATGAATAACCGCAATCCAAGGAATACCAGAATACTTTTTATCACAATGAGTTAACTGCCAATTAAGTGCAAGTAGCGCATCTTGGAATCCTGTATCATCGTCACAAACAAACCAACCGCCAATTAAAAAATGCAGTTGTGCAACTTGTCTCACTTGATGCCAAATATACAGGCAAGCTTGTCCGTTTTTTGACAGTAAATAAGACTCACGTTGTGTGTTGAACCACCATGCATAGTGCGCTAAACGCGGAATGGGCTGCACATTAATCATATTTTGCGCATTAGCTGCTAAGTTACGGCTATCAAGGTAATGATTAATATCTCGATCGCTAACAGGACGTAAACTATGATGTTTCGAGAGGATCAACTCAATACACTGTGCAGAATGTTTCACTTTCTCCTCAGGTGTAAATTCACCCATCATGGCTTTGACGACTCTTTGGGCCCCTAGCCCATCTAAATGAAATCGAGATGAATTAAGTAAACCTTGGACTCGGCCATTATGCCTTATAACCGCATCCACAAATTCAGGAAGACAAGCAACATCTTGCTCACACCATTGGTCAACATGGAAGAAGTGGCCGATATCTTCTAACTGCTCTATTGGCGTGACTTGGTTTTCTGCCGTTGAAAAGGTCAATGCTGGTTTATTGAGCGCAAGCAATTGATATAAAATTCCGCCTGCTGCACCTATATATAAATCGCACGCCTTTAGATGAGGGTACAATTCTTTAATACCAATGAGCGGCTCAACCCAAGGAGTGTCCGCACATTCAGCGATAAAAGTTAGAGAGTCATCAAACAGGGGCCCAAGGATAACCTGAATCTTTATCTGATTTCGTTTCGCTAAAGGTTCTAAATTCGCCACTAACTTACGAATAGTAACAATATCTCCGCCACCACCAAGACCAACTAAGAGAGTAAAAGGCTGTTCTGCAGGCTGCGAATGTATAACGGCTTGTTGATAATGTTCAGATAACAGCACAAACTCTGGGCCAAGTAAGGCCATACAGTGTGAAGGCAATTTATCTTGGTAATAAAGAGACGTATTGTCCCCACGCCAACGTACATCTAACAAGATGTCACACTCATGGGGGCGACAAAGATCATCAATAGACAATACTTGATAGCCATGTGCTTTAATCAATAACTCCCAATCTCGACCCAAATAATAGTCATCCACGACAACCCAGTCTGCGTAAAAGTTATTCGCCACGCTCAGAAATAATGCAGCATCATGTGACTCATCTTGGTAAGTTGGCGATACTAAATTGAGTGAAATATAATCGAGTCCTTCAACAAATGCGGATAACTCCTGCTCGACCGCTCCCAATACCAAAAGGCATTTATGACCTTGTTGAATCAATTCTCTTGCAAGCACAGCACAACGGACTAAGTGACCAATCCCGATCCCCTGCCCAGCATTTACTCTAAAAACGATCCTCTTCATCTTAGGCACTTTGCTTGAGCATCACTTGATATAGTGCCTCGGCTCTTGCCCAATCTTCTGGAGTGTCAATATCTTGAACTTGGTGGCGAGGTAATGGATAAGGTATAGAATCACTCGAAAACATCCCCTTACTCTCCAAGAAGCCTTCTGTCGTACCCCAATAGAACTGACCTGCATCGTGGTAAGCTTTTTCAAGATCTTGAGAGCGAGTATTAAAATACTCTGGTTGAAACATCTCAACATCTCCGTGAGTCGTTATTTTAAAGGCACGTTGAATTGAAGAGGGAAATTCTGTTACGCCAAAGCAAAACTTTTTATGCTTGTTTTGCTTTAATGTCGCAAATGCGTCATTTAATATTTCCGCTCGAATAAAGGGGGCCGTGGCATACATAACGCAAGCAAACGAAGGCTTAGAGTGAGACTCTATTAACCAGTTAAGCGCATGCGTTACCACCACACCTGTCGTCGCAAAATCATCGGCTAATGCTAAGGGACGGACAAAGGGAACTTCAGCGCCATATTGCAGCGCAACAGCGGCAATTTCATCATCGTCAGTTGATACTATAACACGATCGAAACAACCGCTAATTAATGCAGCTTCAATTGTATAAGCAATAATGGGTTTGCCATTAAATGCCTTAATATTTTTTCTCGGTATACGTTTACTGCCACCACGGGCGGGAATTATTGCCACGTTCACTACAATAATCCTTTTAATGTTTCAGTAATAAAAACTAACTGTTCGTCCCTAAGATCGGGATAAAGCGGCAAGGTTAAACAATGGCGATAAAAGTGCTCAGCTTGAGGGAAATCATGCTCAGCAAAACCTAGATTTAAATAATACGGCTGTAAATGCACAGGGAAATAGTGAACATGTACACAAATACCTGCCGCTCTCATCGCATCAAAAACCACTTTACGGGCAATATTCTCAGGCAATAAAATCATCATAAGATGATAAGCACTAAGTGTATTATCTAACGGAGAGACAAATTCAACCCCAGTGTCTTTCAATAGGAAATGATATTGACGAGCTAATTGATTACGTTTAGCTACAAACTCATCTAGACGTGTAATTTGGCTGTTTCCTAACGCAGCTTGTAAGTCCGTCATGCGATAATTTAAGCCCAAAAAATGCTGCTCATAATACCAATCCCCTTCATCAGGTCTTAGCATCATCTCTTTATCCCGTGTCACACCGTGGCTGCGATAAAAAACCATTGCCTTAGCAAGTTCTGCACAATTAGTTGTAGCGACACCTCCTTCAGCAGTAGTGATAATTTTAACAGGATGAAAACTAAATACCGTAATGTCACTATACTGACACTGACCAATATATTGCTCCTGATATTGCCCACCTATAGCATGTGAGGCATCTTCTATAACCCTTACACCATACTGCTTTGCAAGCGTTCCTATCACATCCATGTTGCAACTATGGCCACATAAATGAACGGGTATGATGACCTTCGGAAGACAACCTTGCTTTTTGGCTTCTTGTAGCTTGTTAGCGAGAGCAACTGCACTCATGTTACCCGTGAGGGGATCAACATCAACAAAATCAACCTTAGCACCACAATAAAGAGCACAATTAGCTGATGCTACAAAAGTGATGGGAGAAGTCCAAACAATATCTTGTTGTAAAACACCCAGTGCTAAACAGGCCACATGTAACATAGAGGTCGCACTGTTACCCGCTACGGCATACTCTGCCCGAGTTACAGTTGCAACTGCCGATTCGAACATGGGTACTTGGGGACCTTGGGTCAGATAGTCAGAAGTCAATACTGTCGTAACTGCATCGATGTCTGATTGACTTATTGATTGATGTCCATAAGGAATCATTATGCTTCCTCATCGAGTAACTTTATTTGCTCAATAGATAAGAAATGAGGATTATTACCCGAATGATACTCAAATCCTTGTTCGACTAAGGTGCCTGTTTCACCTAACATATTAGTAGAATAGTTATTATTCTTACCAAAAAATGAAATGCTCGGTGTAATAACAAAATGGTCATCGAACTCAAGTGTATGATGCGAATCATCCCCAGGACACATAATTTCATGCATTTTCTCACCGGGGCGTATACCTACAATTTCATGCTTTAATCCTGCCCCATAGGCATCAGCTAAGTCGGTGATGCGAACAGACGGAATTTTGGGGACAAAAATCTCACCACCTTGCATCCGGGAAAAATTCTTAAGCACAAAGTCCACCCCATCTTGCAAGGTAATCCAAAAGCGAGTCATATCGGGATGAGTGATAGGTAAAGAAACGGCACCGTTATTCACTAATGATTTGAAAAAAGGTACTACTGAACCACGAGAACCAACAACATTACCGTATCGCACTACTGAAAACCGAGTATTACCTTCACCCACAATATTATTTCCAGCAACAAACAATTTGTCAGAAGCCAACTTAGTCGCTCCATATAAATTGATCGGATTCGCAGCTTTATCTGTCGATAATGCGATAACCCGCCTGACTTTATTCGCGATTGCTGCTTTGATCACATTCTCAGCACCATGAATGTTGGTTTTAATACACTCCATAGGATTGTACTCTGCGGCAGGTACTTGTTTTAACGCAGCGGCATGAATCACGTAATCAACATCTTTCAACGCTTGGACAAGTCTATCAGCATCACGAACATCACCAATGAAATAACGCATACAAGACGCGTTATAAACTTGCTGCATTTCGTATTGTTTTAGCTCATCACGTGAAAAAATAATCAACCGTTTTGGTTTATATTTCGCCAATATCATTTTGGTATATTTTTGACCAAAAGAACCTGTTCCACCTGTTATGAGAATCGATTTATTGTCAAACATATACGCTCCGAATTATCACTGTAGTGCCAACACTATCTGACTAGGTATATCACAACCTACTAAGGTTGGAACATTAGTTATAAAGCAAAAAACATACCAAAATTCACTAACGGTAAGACCCAAACGATGATTACCATAGGCAAAAACATGAAAACTACTAAACCACAACCATGCATAAATTTATATAATTTTAGTAACTTAATTTGAATTGTCGACCGTTTTTAGATTTTTTACGACAATCTATTCCAAACTGTGGTTTTAATCATCAATATGACTACAGTAAAAGTCTAATTGTACTGGTCAACCCAAATTGGACACTTTTAGTTGAGAATTAGCAAAATCATCAAAAGCAAATATTGAACGTTTTTCGTACAAAACTTGATATTAAGTCCCAGAGATACAATAACTATGTGTGAGGCAATTGTGCTAAATTTTACAAAATCAATTTGATTTCATTATGTTATCAGCATAGAAATATGCGAAAATTGTCCATACATATTCAATCTTTGCCAAAAATTTGACTCTAACGGGATAACAAGGTGCACAACAGATGATGACAGTAAACGAACCCATTCTCTCCGCTGTTTTCTCGGTTAGTCAATTCAATGAGTACTATCTACCAAGCATTAATCGCAACACCTTTGAGCAATGCGACTCGAAAACGCTATTTAATAATAGGTATAAGGCCGAGTTTTCCCATAAAGATACCCTACACATAGTCATAGGTCTGGATTCTGGTTTACTTGCTAACTATGTCATGGAGCTATCTATTCCCGATGGCAGTAAATTTATTTTTGTTGACTTTAATGCAGTACTCAACTTACTAACAATTGAAGTCCCAGACGAACTATCTGAATCAATTGAAATATGTTCGCCAGAAATGTTAGATGCATTATTAAAAGAAACTCGTAATAATATCTTTATTGCTAAACAGCAATTTAAAGTTCATCGTTCAATTGCAGTTTCAGGGAACTACATTGATGAATATGCACAATTAAATTATTTCGTTGAAAAAAAAATAGAACACGAGTACTTCGAAAGTAACATCGGATTTTCCCAGAAAATTTTTATTAAAAAACAACTAATTAATTTAAGTGAAACTCTTCAGCCCGCATCCATACTAAAACAGAAATTCATTGGTAAAACCTGCATAGTTTTAGGCGGAGGCCCTTCTTTAGATGAACATATCGACTGGATAAAAAACAATCGAGAACAGCTAGTTATTTTCGCTGTATCAAGAGTAGCGTATAAACTGACTATTGCAGGGATTCCTGTAGACATCATAGTTTCGGTCGACCCCCAAGATCATGCATTGACAGTAAATAAAGAAATGATGGCCTTGTATGAAAATAGTCTATTTATTTGCTCATATCATGTTAGCCCCCTATTACTCGGACAGTGGGCTGGCAGTGTGCTATACACTGGTCCACGAATACCTTGGGATTCTCGAGATAGCGATAATATTTTGCCAAAAGGCCCTACAGTCACGAATGCCGCTGTGCAAATTGCCGAAGAAATGGGATTTGAACAAATATTACTTTGTGGCTCTGATTTTTGTCATTCTCAGTCTGGTGCAACCCATGCAAAAAATACATTCGGCGCCGATATTGGCCCTAATTTAGGAGTCATGTTCGAATGGGTAGAAACCTATTCTGGTGAAATGGCAGAAACTCCAATACAACTTCTCCAAGCCATGCAATCTTTACAAGAAGAAGTGATTTGTTACCATGCAAAGTGTATCAATTTATCGGCAAATGCTGCAAGAATTGAGGGTATACAACAACTTTCACCTGAACAACTGGTGCTAGCAACAATTACACCTGAAGATAGAGCTATACTTCAACCAAGTAAGCACAAACTATCTATCGAACAAAGACGTAAGCTATTAGCAAACACCCTCGCTGATCTCTCTTTAGCCTCAAGCACTTTTAATACCTTAATAAAATTGCTCAAAAAAGCCCTGCATTATTCAAATACCATGCTAAAAATAGAGGGCACCACACAGACTGTCGTCGAGCTACATAGAAAAATAGACAAGATTGAAAAAACACTCAATCAAAAATACCACCATTTTGGAGACTTAATTAAATTTTACGGCTACTATGAGTTCTCACATTTTCTATCGACAAAACAGAGCCAACATTGGTCACAACTAGATCTCAGTACAAATAACAATATTTACTATAAGGCATATTTAAATGTAGCAACTGAACTTAGCGTCTTAATCAATGATGCCGCATCCAGAGTGAAAATAAGATTAACTGAACTCGCTGTGCCAACAGATATACCGACGATTGCTAAACAGTGGCGGCAGGATAATCAGCTAGGTCGAGCATTAATTTGGAAAAAAGACTATATGTCCGCCCATCTGATGTTGAATAATGCAGATATAGCTCTACTCGACGAGATTGAACAAGAATACTTACTATATCTTAACCAACAGAGTCACAGTACTAGTGCAGAAGAGGCTACTGTCAATAATGTGGAAGATGCATTTAAAAAGCTGGCGATTTTAATGCAAAATCAGCACTTACTTGGGATCAGTAAAATGATTCAATACATCAGTCCATTTATCACTGATAACCCAGAGTTAACCCGTTTATATTATTTAGCCTCAAGCTATCAATTTTTACTTCTGCACAAAGAGACAGCAGCACTAGAATCTATACTTAATATTTCGGAAGAGTATCGTACGGAAACAGAACTAAAACAAATTATATTACTCGCTCTGAAACTCAAGGATATTACGTTGGCTGAAAATACTTATAGAAAAATTATTGCATTTAGTGATGATTACCTACCTCACTATGCTCAGATACTTAAGCTTCAAGGTAAGTACCAACAAGCGTTAGACTATTATCTAAACTATTTAGAAAAATACCCAACTGATATTCCAGTGCTTCTCAAATTTGGGATTTTTTGGAAGGATATAGGCCAACCAGAACAAGCAGTGAGCGTATTGACAGAAATATTAACCTTAGATCCGAACAACTTTGCAGCACAAACACATTTACAACAGCTTCACCGTAATTTAGAACTGAAGACAAATTGACAAATTATGTAAGCTTAAGATCCACAAGCCCGTGAACCTTAGGTATAATCGGGCATAATTAACTATGTAATAAAGAGCTAATGTGGCTAACACTTATATACCGCTAGATCAATACCGCCGTAAGTGGATTTTCAACCACAAAGACTTGCCTGTCACCGACGAGGACAAGGCGCATATCCTGCCGTTAACAGATAAAAGTGCGATGGAAATCTGGAACCAATGGATCAGCAACAAGAGTAGTCGTGCGGAGCAATTTACTAAGGGAGACTGGGCGGCGAAGGCTGATGCTTGGGTGGAAACAGATCATTGGCAGAGCGCTTGGGATAGTGAAGATAGCAGTTTACCCACCATGTTAGCTGAGTTTATACAATGGCCCGATGAGACGCCGGTGTATTTTTGCTATGAAAAATATCAGATTATTGAAACTCGTTGGGATGTGTTCGTCCGCAATTGGAAGTGTTTTCTTTTCTTTGACGACGGTCCCATTTTGATCTCGCCAAAACAGAAACAAGCGGTGATGTTCGAACAGAGTGGTCAATACAAGCTAGGCACTCGCGGATAATTTATACAGGGCGCTTAACGCTGATGATTTCCCATCGATAGCTTTACGCCAACACTTTTACGCAATAGTTTAGCGCGAGGAGTCATCTTGTTGGCATGCTCATACTTAATGATGAGTATGCCATACTCGAAAGATACTTAAGCACAATTAGCCTATCTCTCCCCTCTTCTTTAGATTAACATCCATTTTCGGTGCCGAGTATTTGAGAAGTTGGGGTCAACTTTTTGCTGTAAATACTCATAAAAATCTGCTTTATACCAATCGAATTAAATATCTGTTCATTCAGCGGGAGTTCAACGCGCTTTAGACAAGGCGAAGGCTTGAAGGCATAGTGGTGCTCTGTCGAAAGCCTTGAACGCAGTATGAAGCGCGTTGAACCCGCCCTTCGGGAGCCTCACAGGCATCCGACTCCGGTGTTGCATTGACTTAAAAGGGAATAACCATTTCTACGTCAATGCACCTTGGATTGGGATGCCTGTGAGGCTCTGAACTGATTAGATATTTATTGTGATTGGTATGAAACCCAATAATTAAAATAGAAAAATGAGGTGTATTATGAAGTTACTCTCCACTCTTACCCTAGCAAGCGCGCTGTTATTACCCCACACATTAATGGCCAAAGAAGTCTCAGGAGTGCAAGTCGCCGAGACAGTGACATTAGATAGCCAAACATTACAGCTCAA
Source organism: Shewanella sp. SM20 (assembly GCF_025654545.1). Classification (NCBI taxonomy): domain Bacteria; kingdom Pseudomonadati; phylum Pseudomonadota; class Gammaproteobacteria; order Alteromonadales; family Shewanellaceae; genus Shewanella; species Shewanella sp. SM20. Next base: position 51,203 of record NZ_JAKKRK010000007.1, read on the forward strand.
TGGTGCGGGCGTTCGCAGTAAGTTCTTTATGGATTTGTATGTAGGCAGTTTGTATTTGCCAGCAGCATTGAGTAGCACAGCAGCGGTTATTGATGCACCAGTTGCAGCGATACGTCTTAACATTACCTCAGGCATGATCACCTCAGAAAAAATGCGCGATGCGATCACTGAAGGTTTTGAGCAAGCGACGGCAGAAAACACCGCCGATATTCAACCGCAAATAGATACCTTTATGGCGCTGTTTAAGGAAGAAATTAAAGAAGGTGACCAATTTACCTTAGTCGCCAATAAAGCCCGTGGCGTGACTGCCTATAAAAATGGTCAGGAACAAGCCACCATCGAAGGTGAAATGTTCCGTCAAGCACTGTTAAAAATTTGGCTAGGTGATAAGCCAGCCCAGAAAAGCCTCAAAGAGGCCATGCTGGGCAAATAACTGACATTAACGTTAGAATTTGAATTCGATATCCAAGGCCGCTGCGCCTTGGTTATCCATTTCAAGCGCAGCTTGATTTGTCACTTCTAACTCACCATCAAAGTAATAACCAGCATAGAGATTTACGGTTAAAGCAGGCGTTGCTCGCCAACCACCACGCAGATAGCTCACCCATTCGTTCGTTTCTACAGCAATATCATCATCCTCAATAAGGAATCGCTCAGTACGACGTGAACTCCCCAAACCAATATTCCAATCAGGATTGAATTGATAACTGAGCTCTAGTCCTGCTGGACCACTAAAACCGGCTTGGAATGGGTTAGCCAGAGCCCAATGTTCATCTATCTGCCAACGCATGGCAAGATAAGGCACAGTGCGAACTTCATCGATATCATTAAGATACGCGACGCCAAAACCAATCATGTTTCCCGAATCAAATGCATACATGGCCGATACCACAATACCGTAACTCTGAGCTTGGCTAGCCGATGCTGTATCGGCGTAGGCATATTGGATCTGCGGCGCTAAAAAGAAGGCCCAATGTTTATCCATGCGATAATTTAACGACACTCCGGCACGGTAACGATTAATATGATCCCAATTCTGTCCGTCGGTGCCAAACAGCGGTGCGACATTGTTTGCGCCAGTAAGCATGATGTTACGCCAGTCATAATCAAGTCTGTCATAGCCCACACGAAAGCCTAGCGACCATTGCTTATCCAGCGATACATTCATCCCAGCATTCAGTAATAAGCTGTCCCTTTGTAGCTCAGTATTGCCATTGGCCACCTCGGCGCTTTGGGTACTGATCTGCGTGACACTTAATCTAAAAGGTTTGTATTCCTGCGAAGGTTTATCCGCTGCAATAGCGGCACAGCTCATTAACGGTAACAATAACAAACTGCCTTTCAGCAACCGCTGTTTTACGCTTAATGGTGCGAGTTCTCGATTAGCCACGCTAGCTCCTTGCATTTAAAATAATGAATAAATTTTTGTGCATAATACGCGCTATTGAATAAAAAGGTTCACGCTTTCAAAATGAAGATACAAACTAATACATTTGAAACAAACAAGCCTTCACTCTACCCGATGCGCCCTCAAGAACATGTCAGCACAACCCAATATATAATGATTTCTGTCGTCAAAAAGTTCATCGGCCGCTAACCCCAATTCTAATTTAAGTTTTAGCTCACCAAACAACATTAAACATAAACGCACTGCACTATGGTGAGCATTACCAAATCGATATTGCCCTAACGCCTCTACAGCGACTAAATAATCCGCCAATAAGCCCACTATGTGTTTAGGGCCTGCGTCAAAGAACAATCGCGACACTTCAGGATGACTTTCGGATTGCGCCACACAGGCTTTGAATACAGTAATAGCTTCAGGACTGACAATCATCTCCCCAAATTGCAAGGCAAATTGGGTTAATGCCGATTCCGGCTTAGTGGGATCACTTAACAAATCATCATTAAGATTATGGCCAACACACTTAGATTCAATTGCCGCAACAAATAATTCATCTTTGCTGCCGTAATGGGAATATACGGTTTGTTTCGACACGCCCGCAAGCTTTGCAACCTCATCCATACTGGTATGAGGGAAACCTTGACGACAAAACAAATCAATAGCAGCCACAAGGACTTGCTGACGTTTTTGTTCACTACGGCTCAAAGGTAATTGCGTCTCAGAGGAATGCGTCATATCAACTCTCAAATAGATAGACATAATTAATTGGCATTAGTTAAGCACAAAATAGACTAGACAGTCTAGTTTCGTACAACTAGACTAGCAAGTCTAGTTACATAACATTAACGTTTAACTTACAGCGGAAGCCTTTAAAATGGATCGAACTGCCCGACTTTCTTGGCGCACTCTTATCGTCTGCGTGTTTGCTTTAGCCACATTATCCGCCTGTCAAAAGGAAATCACCGAACACGCTACGACAGCCACGCTACCCACAGTCACAAGCCAAGCGTTGATCCAGACCCCAAGTTATGAACACTTTCAGACCTTCACTGGCACTATCCGTGCAGGTAACACCACAGGTGTAGGCTTTGAACTAGCAGGAAAGTTAAACAATTTACAGGTCGATTCTGGGAGTAAAGTTAAGCAAGGACAAATACTTGCAGTTCTAGATACCCGGCTACTCGAAGCCGAGCGTCAAGAGATCCAAGCAAGTCTGGCACAAACCCAAGCCGATGTAGATCTGGCCACCAGCACTCTAAAACGTAATCAAGAATTGAAAAAATCGGGCTATGTCTCTGAGCAGCTATTAGATGAAAACCGCTCACAATTAAATAGCTTAGCCGCAGCGAAAAACCGTCTACTTGCCTCGCAGCATGCCAACCAACTTAAGCTCGACAAATCCATTTTAATGGCTCCCTTTGACGGTACCATAAGCCAAAGACTACATAACTTAGGCGAAGTGGTTGCCGCGGGCAGTCCTATCTTCACCTTAGTGGGTAACATCAATCCTGAAGCTTATATTGGTGTTCCTGTTGCGCTAGCAGAACAATTTAACACCAAACAGCAAGTGCAAGTCAGCGTGCAAGATCAAACCTTTACTGCTGAAATTGCCGGTATCAGCGCAGAAGTCAATCCCATCAGTCGTACCCTGCAACTGAGAATAAGCCTGCCCCGAGATGCACATGTAATCAATGGCGAAATTGCGTATCTGCATCAACAACAGCAAATCCCGCAACCGGGCTATTGGGTACCCATTTCCGCACTGACGGATGGTATTCGCGGATTATGGAATCTCTATGTCATCGCAAACGATGAACAGCAATCCATCATAGAGCGCCGCGATGTGGAAATCCTCTACACCACCCAAGACATGGCCTACATTCAAGGCGCGATTCAGCCTAATGAAATCTATGTCAGCCAAGGGCTGCATAAGCTGGTCGTAGGCCAAACTGTATCTCCCATTGCTGCAGCCACGAGGTAATTATGATTAAAGCCTTTGTTGAAAACGGCCGCTTAGTCAGCCTCGTTATTGCACTATTACTTGTCGCAGGCTTTGGTGCAATATCGAGCCTACCGCGTACTGAAGATCCCCACATAACTAACCGTTTCGCCTCTGTGATCACCCCTTATCCTGGCGCCTCAGCCGAGCGGGTCGAAGCCTTAGTGACTGAAGTCATTGAAAACCAGCTCAGACGTTTGGAAGAAATTAAGTTGATCCAATCAACCTCTCGACCAGGGATTTCAGTTATACAGTTAGAATTGAAAGACACAGTTAAAGAAACGGCTCCCGTATGGTCTCGAGCACGGGATTTATTGGCCGATGCGAAAATTAATTTACCTGAGGGCATACAATCTCCCACACTCGATGATCAAATTGGTTATGCCTACACCGCCATCTTAAGTTTAGTGTGGAATAGTAATACGCCCGTACAAGTCGACATGCTAAACCGCTACGCAAAAGAATTACAGAGTCGGCTCAGGCTGTTATCGGGCACGGATTTTGTCAAACTTTACGGCGCACCGACCGAAGAAATGCTAGTGCAGCTTGATGGTAACAAGATGAGCCAGTTACAGCTCTCTCCTGCTTCAATCGCCCATATTCTCAGTGGCGCCGATAGTAAAATTGCTGCCGGTGAAATCAACAACCGTGAATTTCGTGCCTTAGTTGAAGTCTCCGGCGAGCTTGATTCTTTAACCCGTATTCGCCAAGTGCCGCTTAAAATTGATAGCCAAGGGCAAATTATTCGCCTCGGCGACATAGCCACTGTGACTCGCCAAGCTCAAACCCCAGCGGATAGCATAGCGTTAGTCGATGGTGAACAAGGCGTAATGGTTGCAGTACGAATGATCGATAATACCCGTGTTGATCTTTGGCAAGCGCAAGTCAATAACGTCGTTGACGAACTCAATCGCGAAGTGCCCGCTAATATCCAGATCCAATGGCTATTCGAGCAAAACAGTTACACCAGCGAACGACTTGGCGGGCTAGTGGTTAACCTGCTGCAAGGATTTGTCATCATCTTGCTGGTATTACTCCTCACCCTAGGTTTAAGAAACGCCATCATAGTGGCGATTTCATTGCCGCTCACAGCGCTATTTACCTTGGCGTGCATGAAATATATCGGCCTGCCGATACATCAAATGTCGGTAACAGGACTCGTCGTCGCCCTTGGGATCATGGTGGACAATGCGATAGTGATTGTCGATGCCATATCACAAAGACGTCAGCAAGGAATGAGCCGTTTAGCCGCAGTGAGCGAAACCTTACACCACCTTTGGCTGCCCTTAGCGGGATCGACTATCACCACTATTTTGGCTTTTGCGCCGATAGTACTCATGCCCGGTGCTGCGGGGGAATTTGTCGGTGGCATTGCCATGTCAGTGATGTTTGCGCTGCTGGGCTCTTACGTGATTTCCCATACGCTAATTGCAGGGCTCGCGGGACGTTTTAGTCATGAAGGTAAACAGGATGTCTGGTATCAACACGGGATCAACCTCCCGCTAGTGAGCCAATATTTTCAAGCGAGCCTGAGAATTGCCCTTAAACGCCCTATCGTCAGCGCGCTGCTTATCGGCATTACACCAGTATTAGGTTTTTTCGCCTCGGGTAAAATGACAGAGCAATTCTTTCCGCCATCGGACAGGGACATGTTCCAAATTGAAATTTATCTTGCGCCCCATGTAAGTTTAGAAAACACCTTGAACCAAGTGCAGTTGATGGATAAAAAACTCCACGCAGTCACAGGGATCACTCAAGTCGATTGGGTGGTCGGCGGTAATACGCCCTCATTTTATTACAACCTGACGCAGCGCCAACAAGGGGCGACTAACTATGCACAGGCCATGGTAAAAGTGACTGACTTTGAGCGTGCCAATGAGTTAATCCCCGAATTACAACAGCAATTTGATAGCGCTTTTCCCGAAGCGCAAGTACTAGTACGAAAACTCGAGCAAGGCCCGCCCTTTAATGCACCAGTGGAGTTAATGATCTTCGGCCCGAATCTAGATACTTTGCGATCATTGGGCGACGAAGTTCGTAATATTCTCGCGCAAACGCCGGACGTACTTCACACACGTGCAACCTTAAGTGCCGGTGCGCCTAAGCTGTGGCTACAGGTAAATGAAGATGCCAGTCTAATGAGTGGGTTAAGCCTGACGGACATTGCCAAACAGATCCAAATGTCAACCACAGGCGTTATCGGTGGCAGCGTGCTTGAGCAAACAGAATCCTTACCCGTACGAGTTCGCCTTGCTGATGACAGTCGCGAGCAGGTGAGCCGCCTTTCTGAAATTCAATTAATCACACCTTCGGGTGAGTCTGTTGCATTATCCGCCCTCACCCACAACGAAGTGCAAGTGAGCCGCGGCGCCATTCCAAGGCGTAACGGCCAAAGGGTTAATACCATAGAAGCCTACATTGTCAGTGGGGTATTACCTGCTCAAGTACTTAATGATGTTAAAGATAAAGTGGCTCAATTACCGTTGCCATCGGGTTATCGCATTGAAATCGGTGGGGAAAGCGCTAAGCGTAACGAAGCAGTCGGTAATTTACTGTCCAATATGATATTGGTCGTCACCTTGTTATTAGCCACTGTAGTGCTGTCGTTTAACTCCTTTCGGCTCACAGCGATTATTCTATTGAGCGCGATACAATCAGCAGGACTTGGCCTATTAGCCGTGTTTGTATTTGGTTATCCCTTTGGATTCCCGGTCATCATAGGGCTACTTGGATTAATGGGACTTGCCATTAACGCTGCGATTGTGATCTTGGCCGAACTAGAAGATATGCCGAGCGCTCGGCTCGGCGATATGGAAACCATAGTCTCTACCGTCAACAGCTGTGGTCGTCATATCAGCTCAACGACCATTACCACCGTGGGCGGTTTTATTCCGCTCATCATTGCTGGCGGCGGGTTTTGGCCTCCCTTTGCCATTGCTATCGCGGGTGGCACCCTGCTGACGACTTTACTTTCTCTGGTATGGGTTCCAACTATGTATTTGCTGCTGATGAAAACCCGTACGGCGAACACCCCATCCGCGATTCAAGCTCAAATCGCATCATGAACTAGATATTGGTACAGTTTATCTTTAAGGTTTAATCGCTCTAATTTTAACGCTAAAAAGTGCTCATCGGCGGTGGGCACTTTTGTTAACTCCAGCGCCCTAATTTTATTATCGAGCTCATGGTAACGACTAGCCATGGTCGCGAAGGCAGTATTATTGACTTTTAAATGCTTAATTTGATCGACAAAATCAGGAAACTCATAAACCAACGCATGATTCTCACCTAGCATATACACTTCTCCTATAATGTGGTTCTAACACTATGAACTCCATTCACCTTAAGCAGCTTAGTCTATACCTTCAGAATACAGCCAGTACTTGGGCATGTTATCTGCTAACATTTCTGCAAAATAAGCTGATGAGTCCAAGTCTAAAACTGCAAAAATATCAACGAAATGAGTTTAAAATTGCAGAAGTTTTAGACCCACATCAAGACTACAGAGTAAAACTTAGGCTACATTGATGTAACCGTTACCTATAGGATCTTACGATGAATTATAAAAATTGGCCTATTGCAAAACAAATTGGCGCCCTCGCGTTTATTCTTACTCTTCTCATCTTTGGCGTATTGAGTACCGTCTCCTATAAAGCCGCTTCAAATGTATTAGAAGATAAAGGTATCAGTGCCATGAAATCTGAAATGCGTGCAGTTTCAGACATGTTAGAGCTGCAGTACGATAGTCTTCTGCAACTTGCGAGACGCAACGCCGATGTTTTTAAGGAAATGTATCCTGGACAATTTAGTCTGCAAAATAAAACTGTCAATGTGATGGGAGTTGGCTCTCCAGCCCTAATGCATGAACAAGAACAAGTGAACTCATCAAAAAGTAAAGTCGATCGTTTTGCTAATCTAACTGGCGGTACCGCTACGGTATTCGTGCGTGATGGCGATGACTTTATGCGAGTTTCGACTTCGCTCAAAAAAGCCGATGGCAGCCGTGCACTAGGTACTTCCCTTGGCAAAACACATCCAGGCTATCAAGTGCTGATCAGCGGTAATGAATACGAAGGTTATGCCAAACTTTTCGGCAAAGACTACATGACAGTCTATCGTCCAGTGAAAGACACACAGGGCAAAGTTATTGGTATCTTATATATTGGCTTCGACATCACCAGTTCCTTAAAACAATTACAAGAAGCAGTTAACAGAATCACCTTAGAAGAAAGTGGCCATTTTCTATTAGTACGCAAAGCAGACAATGTGTTAGTCGCCCATCCTAAGTTCAACGCAGGTGACATCATCACCGAAAGTATGCTTGATGGCTTAAGTGTTGCGTATGCCACCCAAAATGATGCGGAATCCCATTACAACAATAGTAAAAATGAGCCTATGTTTGCCTATAGCCAAACCGTGACGGGCTGGAATTGGGTGCTAGTGGGTCAAGTCAAGGCAAGTGAGCTTAATGAAGAAAGTATGCAATTGCTCACCATCAACGCCATCGTTGCTATCACAGGGATCGCGCTGATCACAGCGCTATTATCAGTTGTCTTAATTCGCGCACTTAAACCTTTGCATGCCCTCCAAGTGCATATGGAAAATTTAGGCAGTGGCGATTTTAGCCATCACTTAACGCCATCAGAACCACAGAGTCAAAACGAAGTGGATCGAATCACGACCAGCGTATCAACTATGTCCTCAGAGCTCAGGCAATTGATTATTGCATTGCAGGATTCAGTCATGAGTCTAGAGCAACAAGCCTCCAAGGCACAGAGCATCGCGAAGCAAAATGGTGAAGAAGCTCAAGCCCTAATGCTACAAACGGATCAAATCGCAACTGCCATCGAAGAAATGTCGACCTCGATCCGTGATGTGGCTAATCATGCCCAAGATGGCGCAGTTCAAAGCCAGCAAGTGGATGCCGCAGCCAAAGAAGGTCAAAACCAACAGACGAAAGTGGTGCAGGATTTACTCAAACTCAGTCAGCAACTCAGTAACAGTCATCAATCGGTTGAAAAAGTCAGCCATGAAAGTGAAGCGATCAGCAAAGTGACCGAAGTCATTAACAGCATTGCCGAGCAAACTAATTTACTCGCATTAAATGCAGCGATTGAAGCGGCGCGCGCAGGCGATCAAGGTCGAGGCTTTGCTGTCGTTGCCGATGAGGTGAGGACTCTCGCCCAGCGGACACAGTCATCCATTGTAGAAATTGGCCAAACAATTGAAAAGCTGCAAACTCAAGTGAAAAGCACCACAGAACAAATGAGCCAAAGTCATCAATTAGGAATGGAATCTGCAGCACAGGGTGAAGCAACGGGTGAACAACTGAAGGAAATCACCCGTAGGATTGGCGAACTCGCGATTAGCTCACGCAATATAGCCTCGGCTACTGAGCAGCAAAGCAGTGTTGCACAAGAGATAACCCACAATTTACATCAGATCAGCGAACTCGCTAACGAAGGCGAGCACCGTGCCACTGAAACAGTGCATTCTGCCAATGAACTGTCTTCCTTAGCCGCCGCCTTAAAACGCCAAATAAGTCAGTTTAAGGCCTAACTCAAATGCGGACTTAGATACAGAGTTAGTGCTTTATCAAACGTTAAATGCCGCCCTAACTGGGCGGCATTTTTTATAACAGCAGTACATCAAAACGATAGGAGCCACATTTAAGAAATGGATTTGGGACTTTGATTTAGGATACTGACGTAAAGGAGTAATGGAGAAAATATCTTAAACCATGCAGAGCAAGCATCTGCAGAGAGCACAATCAAAAAGCGATGATATCAGGCCTATTCGCTGCAGTTACATCACCACTCTGCAGCGAAGTTAACTGCTTGGCCTAATACGATAGCCTAGCTCTGCCTCAAACTAAAATAACCTCAGCCCATCAAAAAATCCCAATAAAAAACCCCGCTAATGCGAGGTTTTTAAATCGAGTTTAGACGTTACTCGGCATCTTCTGCCGATCTGTCCATGTTCTCTGTATTCTCAAGCCACAGGGCATTGATAATCCCGAAAGAACAGGCCAACAAAACCCCTAATATCCACGTAAAATACCACATAGCAGATGCTCCTTAATGCCTAATAGAGTGAGGCTTTGTTATCTTCAATATGCTTACGGCCGATACGACCAAACATCTTGTAGTAAGTCCAGACAGTGTAGCTCAACACTATAGGTACGAAAATCGCTGCAGCAGCAGTCATAACACCTAAGGTCATTTTACTGGCTGTTGCATCCCACATAGTCAAACTGACGTTAGGGTTAAGTGATGATGGCATGACGAATGGGAACATTGCTGCACCGCAAGTCAAAATCACCATAGCCACAGTGAGTGAGCTGAATAGGAACGCAAAACCTGAACGGTTAAAGCGGCTAACCAAAATCACTAGTAGAGGCAATGCCACACCTAAGATAGGGAACAGCATAGTGATGGGGTATTTGTCATAGTTGGCAAGCCAAGCACCCGCTTCAATTGCGACGGTTTTCATGGCTGGGTTAGAAACCGCATTATGGTCCAGTACTGAAGTCAATACATAACCATCAATACCATTGGCTAACCACACACCCGCAGCAGCAAACAACACAGCCACTAACAGTGCGAAGAATTGCGTGGCTTTCGCAGCACGAACACGCAGCTCACTGTCAGTCTTCATTTGTAACCAAGAAGCGCCTTGCATCATAAACATGCTCACGCTCACAAGACCTGCCAGCAAACCGAAAGGATTCAACAGGCCGAACAGACCACCGTGATAAGTCGCACGTAGGAACTCGTCGAATTCAAAAGGTACACCTTGTAACAAGTTACCAAAGGCCACGCCTATGATCAGCGGAGGTACAAAACCACCGGCAAACAAAGCCCAATCCCATGACTTACGCCACTTTGGATTTTCGATTTTAGAACGATAATCGAATCCGACTGGACGCATGTAGAGGGCAAACAGCACTAACATCATGGCGACATAGAAGCCAGAGAAAGACACTGCATACACCATAGGCCAAGCGGCAAATAACGCACCGCCTGCTGTGATTAACCACACTTGGTTGCCGTCCCAATGGGGAGCAATAGTGTTAACCATGATACGGCGCTCAGTATCGTCTTTGCCTATAATTGGCAGTAACGCACCGACACCCATGTCAAAACCATCAGTAACCGCAAATCCGATGAACAGTACGCCGATCAGAGCCCACCAGATAACTCTTAATATTTCATAATCAAACATAATGAAATCCTCTGCTTAGGCTTCTAGGTTCTCGAAATGATAACGACCAGTTTTCAAACTGCTCGGACCAATGCGGGCAAACTTAAACATCAAGAACATCTCAATCACCAGCAGTACAGTGTAGAACAAGGTGATAGAAAGGATACTGAACCATAAGTCGCCAGTCGTTAAGCTTGACGCAGACATAAAGGTCGGTAGTACCTCAGAAATCGTCCAAGGTTGACGACCATACTCAGCCACAAACCAACCACACTCAATCGCGATCCAAGGCAATGGCAAGCTATAAAGTGCAGCTTTAAGTACCCATTTTTTCTCGGCGATTTGATGACGTGTGCTTTGCCAGAATGCCGCAGCAAATACGAACAACATGATAAAGCCTAGACCTACCATCACACGGAAGCTCCAGAAAATCGGTGCTACGTTCGGGATAGAATCTTTAGCTGCTGCTTTAATTTGCTCTTCAGTCGCATCAACCACTTTGTCTGTGTAGCGTTTCAGTAAGAAACCGTAGCCTAAGTCGACTTTCGCTTCTTCAAAAGCAGCACGTAGTTCAGGCGTTTCTTCACCCGCACGCAGTTTCACTAGCATGGCATAGGCTTTCATACCGTTACGGATACGCACTTCATGCTCAGCAATCAAGTCATGAATACCAGTCACTTCTTCATCTAACGAGCGTGTTGCCACTATACCCATCGCATAAGGAATTTTGACTGCAAAATCTGTTTTCATGGTTTCTTGATTCGGAAAACCGACAGCAGTAAAGGCCGCTGGAGCAGGCTCTGTATGCCACTCAGCTTCAATCGCTGCTAACTTAACGCGCTGTGCTTCACCCACTTTATAGCCAGATTCGTCACCTAACACGATAACCGACAGAATCGCCGCCATACCAAAGCTAGCTGCAATCGCGAATGAGCGACGGGCAAAAGGTAAGTCACGTTTCTTGAGGATGTAATAAGCACTGATCGCCAGTACAAACATGGCACCCGCCACATAACCCGAAGCGACGGTGTGAACAAACTTCACCTGCGCGACAGGGTTAAACACAACCTCAGCGAAGCTGGTCATTTCCATGCGCATGGTTTCGTAGTTGAACACTGAACCCACAGGGTTTTGCATCCAACCGTTTGCCACTAGGATCCACAATGCCGACATGTTAGAACCAAAGGCCACTAACCAAGTCACGACTAAATGCTGACGCTTAGTGAAACGATCCCAACCGAAGAAGAACATACCCACGAAGGTAGATTCAAGGAAGAAGGCCATTAAACCTTCAATAGCCAGAGGCGCACCAAAGATGTCCCCTACGTAATGCGAATAGTAAGACCAGTTAGTACCAAACTGGAATTCCATTGCCAAACCTGTGGTAACCCCCAAGGCAAAGTTAATACCAAATAACTTACCCCAGAACTTAGTCATATCTTTATAAATTTGTTTATCTGTCATCACATACAGTGATTCCATGATAGCCAGCAAAAATGCCAACCCCAAAGTCAAGGGAACAAATAGGAAGTGATACATGGCTGTCAGCGCAAACTGCAACCGCGATAGCTCAACAACCTCTTCAACAATCATCGGTGACTCCTTACTTGGTGCGTCCAATTGCTATGACAAAAACCCGCGTCAATCACAGCAAGTGCCTTTGTAGGATAGTGAGTTTTCATTTTATGTTTATATCTGCGACAACAGTATAAACCGTTAAATTTAATCTTTTGCATTAGTTCGAAGCAGCAAGGGCTAAAAAGTACCAATATCCGTTGCATATTGAGACGCGAGTCACACTATCGCAAGTAACTGAGACCGACACCCTACCACTCACTCAATCAAATGATTTCATCGATATAAATATCAGATAGTTAAGATATTTATTCATTTTCATTTGTGGCTATTTTATACCACCTCGCTTTGATGCAAATCAATCAAACTCAGGGGTTTAGGTGGGTTTTGCGGTGAGGCACACACTTCCCCACCAGAGAGGATTGACAATCGATAAAAACAAGAGTAGTGAGCAACCATTAATTGATATAAAGTCATACTTTCACTAACTAGGCAGCAAAAATAAGCTCTAATCATCAAAAACCAACAAATAAATAATGTTGCAACAAATTAACTAAAAAATATTGTCACAAATTTAAGTATTCCATAATTTAAAACCTTTAAAATCAAATATAAATACATATAAATATAAAAAACCACAATAACACACTCTAAAATGCATTAGTTTTAATAATGAATATTTGTATTTTTTCTCGTTTGAGAAGCTAACCTAAGTTGTTTAATATATGTCCTGTGTTAAGGAGACAATTTGGTAGAACTGGTGTCGTAGCCCAGCCAAGACCAACTTCGCGCACATAGGTACTAACTTTTGGTGTGGAGATATCGATATGACTAAATTATTTGAACGTCTGGTTAACAGCTACAAGCGTGTTTTTGTTGAACTTTATACAGCTAATGAGCTGAAATAATCCCCAGAATTACTCGTGAAATTAATTGCATTTATGTGAAGTTTTGTTAGCGCAAAACGGGCCCCATCTCCCTGAGATTGGGGGCTTTTTCTATATTAAGACCCTAGCATCCCCCAACAACTCCAGAACCCCATAAAACACCACGCCCCGTATCAAATGCGCAACATACCTATTAATAGGTATTTACCGATTAAAGTGGCTATTTTGCCACTTTAGTCCATTAGATTATTTGCAATAAGCGTTAATAATTTAAAATACAATCACTTCCATAAAATGCATTTTATATATAAAAAAGGAGCGAAATTATCGCTCCTTTTTTACGCTTTCATTAACCTGCTTTTGCCCCTCAACAAAGGCAAAAGCCGTTGACTTTAAACGCTTAACCTAAGGTCACTCGCGCATTACGGAACATACGCATCCAAGGGCTATCTTCACCCCAAGCATCTGGATGCCAAGAGTTCGCCACTGTTCTGAACACACGTTCGGGGTGCGGCATCATCAAGGTTACGCGGCCATCGGTGGTACAAATCCCAGTCAAGCCATTTGGCGAGCCGTTCGGGTTTTGTGGATACTGAGTCGCGATATCCCCCTTACCATTGACAAAACGCAGCGCAATCGTGCCTGACGCTTCGGCAATCGCCAGCGCTTCAGGGCTAGCAAACTCAGCCAAACCTTCACCGTGGGATACAGCAATGGGCATACGTGAACCGGCCATACCTTGGAAAAATAACGACGGGCTCTGTTGCACTTCAACTAAGCTGAAACGCGCTTCGAAACGCTCTGAGCGGTTACGCACAAAACGTGGCCAGTGCTCGCTGCCTGGGATAATTTCCTTCAGGTTCGACAGCATTTGACAACCATTACACACGCCAAGGGCGAAACTTGAGTCACGTTCAAAGAAACGAGAAAACTCATCGCGAGCACGCTCATTAAACAAAATCGACTTAGCCCAACCCTCACCTGCACCTAATACGTCACCGTAGGAGAAGCCACCACAGGCCACTAGGCCTTGGAACTCATCTAGGCTGATACGGCCAGATAAAATGTCAGACATGTGCACGTCGCGGCTTTCAAATCCGGCGCGGTCAAAGGCAGCAGCCATTTCCACGTGGGAGTTCACGCCCTGCTCACGCAAAATCGCCATCTTAGGCGCAGCGCCCTTAAGGATATAAGGTGCGGCAACATCAGTGCTTGGATCAAAACTTAAGTTAACAGTTAAGCCTAAATCGGTTTCGTCTTGCTTAAGTTTGAACTCTTCAAGCGCACAGGCTGGGTTATCACGTAGAGCTTGCATACGATACGTGGTTTCTGACCACAGAGTACGCAGCGCCACACGGGTATCACTGAAGATTTCACGCGCGCCATCTTTAATAGTGATGCGTTGATCGTCGGCTAGAGTTCCGATCACATGGCAAGGCACACCAGCGATAGCGAACTGAGCGGCAATTTTCGCAGCATTGTCACGGCTCACTTGCAGCACAGCGCCGAGTTCTTCATTAAAGAGTCGCTCTAAATCCGTGCCCTGCAAGTCTTCTACATCTATGTCTAAACCTGTATTACCGGCAAAAGCCATTTCCACTAAGGTAGTGAATAAACCACCGTCGCTACGGTCGTGGTAAGCGATAACCGACTTCTTAGCCACCAGATTTTGCATGGTTTCGAAGAAACCACGCAGCAGTGCAGCATCGTCAAGATCCGGCGCAATATCACCTAACTCACCAAACACTTGAGCTAAACAAGAACCGCCTAAACGATTTTTACCCGCACCTAAATCCACTAACAGTAAAGACGTTTCGCCTTTATCGGTGCGTAGCTCTGGCGTCACTGTGTTGCGAATATCTTGCACCACACCAAAGGCGGTGATGACTAATGACATAGGCGACGTCACGGTTTTATCCGCGCCATCTTGTTGCCATGCGGTCTTCATCGACATAGAGTCTTTACCGACCGGAATGGTCAGGCTCAGCTCTGGACACAGTTCTTCACCTACGGCTTTCACCGCTTCATAAAGACCCGCATCTTCACCAGGGTGACCCGAGGCAGACATCCAGTTGGCAGAAAGCTTGACACGCTTAAATGAACCGATATCGGCACCGGCGATATTCATGATTGACTCAGCCACAGCCATACGGGCAGAAGCGCCAAAATCAAGCAGTGCTAGCGGTGTACGTTCACCCAGTGACATAGCTTCACCGGCGTAGGTATCAAAGCTTGCCGCAGTCACCGCGCAATCGGCCACAGGCACTTGCCATGGACCCACCATTTGGTCACGGTTCACTAAACCCGTGACGGTGCGATCGCCAATAGTGATAAGGAAGGTTTTATCCGCAACTGTAGGCAAGCTCAGTACGCGTTTAACCGCTTCTTTAACATCAATCTTGTTTTGTTCGAGCGCTGGCGATACGGCTTTGGCCGATGCCACATCGCGGCTCATCTTAGGCGCTTTGCCTAATAAGACTTCGAGCGGTAAATCGATAGGATTATTGTCGAAATGGCTGTCGCTAAGCGTTAAATGTTTTTCCGCCGTCGCTTCACCCACCACCGCAAACGGTGCGCGCTCACGCTCACAGATGGCAGTAAATAGTGCGAGGTTTTCAGGAGCAACTGACATCACATAACGTTCTTGTGATTCGTTACACCAGATTTCCAGCGGGCTCATGCCTGGCTCATCCGAAGGCACATTACGCAGATTAAATAAACCGCCGCGCTCGCCGTCATTCACGAGTTCTGGGAAAGCGTTCGACAAACCGCCCGCACCCACATCGTGGATAAATTGGATAGGGTTTTTATCGCCAAGCTGCCAACAGCGGTCAATCACTTCCTGACAACGACGTTCCATTTCTGGGTTTTCACGTTGCACAGAAGCAAAATCTAAGTCTTCACTCGATTGACCCGATGCCATAGATGAAGCAGCGCCGCCACCCAGACCTATGTTCATCGCAGGGCCCCCCAGCACAATCAGCTTAGCGCCAACGGTGATTTCGCCCTTTTGTACGTGTTCTTCACGAATGTTACCTAAACCACCGGCTAGCATAATTGGCTTGTGGTAACCACGGACTTCAACACCGTTGTGGCTGCTGACTTCCTGCTCATAGGTACGGAAATAACCGACCAGTGCCGGACGACCAAACTCGTTGTTAAATGCCGCGCCGCCGAGTGGTCCTTCGGTCATGATGTCCAGCGCGCTCACGATACGTTCTGGCTTGCCATAGTTACCTTCCCATGGTTGAACAAAACCTGGGATTTTTAAATTGGATACGCTAAAGCCTGTTAAACCCGCTTTAGGTTTAGAACCACGACCCGTCGCGCCCTCATCACGAATTTCACCACCCGAACCAGTTGCAGCGCCAGGATAGGGGCTGATGGCGGTTGGATGGTTGTGGGTTTCCACTTTCATCAGGATGTGCATTGGTTCAGTGTGGTAGTTGTATACCCCATCAGGATCGGGGAAGAAACGACCCGCAACCGAACCTTCCATCACAGCAGCGTTATCTTTGTAGGCAGATAACACGTGATCAGGCGTGGTTTCAAAGGTGTTCTTGATCATCTTGAACAGTGACTTAGGCTGAACTTCACCGTCAATGGTCCAATCTGCGTTAAAAATCTTATGACGACAATGCTCAGAGTTCGCCTGAGCAAACATCATCAATTCGATGTCATGGGGATTACGGCCTAAACGGACGAAGTTCTCGACTAAATAGTCGATTTCATCTTCGGCTAAGGCAAGGCCCAATGTAGTGTTAGCCACTTCAAGTGCGCGGCGACCTTCGGCAAGAATATTGACGCTCTTAAACGGCGCAGGCTCAGTGCGTTTGAACAGCACATCGGCTTTGGTAAAATCATCGAGGATAATTTCAACCATGCGATCGTGCAGCAACGCATTTAAAGCTTGTTGCTGAGGCGCTGTCAGTGCATCTGACTCGACATAATACGCAACGCCTCGCTCCAAACGCTTCACTTTACCAAGGCCACAATTGTGCGCGATGTCAGTGGCTTTTGAAGACCAAGGAGAAATAGTACCGGGGCGAGGAGTGACAAACAGGAGTGAACCTTGGGGGATATGAGCTTCTATCGCAGGTCCATAGGTGAGAATTTTTTCAAGTTGCTGGCGTTCATTTGTGTCGAGCAACTCACTCAAATCCGCTAAATGGACATACTCAGCATAGATTTGGCGTACCGGAAGCGCCGCGTTTTCGCAGGCCTCCATCAGCTTTTGCACCCTAAACGTCGAGAGTGCAGGGGCTCCGCGGATGATCTCCATCACGTCTATTCACCTTATTATTTATTATTGCAGGGGTCAGAGGTGGCGCTATTATAAGGAAATGTCTGTCACAAATCACCTGCGACCTTACGCAAAACAGTGTTTCCTGTGATATAAAAAGCCCAGTATTGTGTCGGCTGTACTTTCCCCCAGAATGATTTTTTTTCGAAATCGCAGACAAACGGATATAATCCCACCAATGTCAGCCAGTTCACCACTAATGCCCCACTGTTAACTCGCTATCTATAATATTGATTTTATTTACTATAAGTACATTTAATGACTCGATTTCTGTTCGCTCTTATCTTAGGTTTCCTACTGACTGCCTGTCAGCAGGTGACCGTGGACGAAACAGAATTCGTGCCAAAAAAATTAACTGAGCTAAGAGTCGGTACACTTTACGGCCCACAGATTTATATGACCTCGGGCCAAGGTGATAGCGGTTTCGATTACGATATGGCGGTATTGTTTGCCGAATACTTAAATGTGCCCTTAAAAATGGTGCCCTACACAAACCGTATCGAGTTGTACGAAGCCCTCAAAAAGAATGAAATCGATATTATTGCTGCAGGCATGACAGAAACGCCCACAAGGCGAGAACAGTTCCGCTTAGGTCCACCGCTATACCGGGTGAATCAAGTGTTGGTGTATCGCGAAGGCATGCCAACCCCAAAAGACATCAGCGACTTAAAAGGCAAGATCACCGTTATCGCCGACTCTTCCTTCGTCGAGACCTTGACCCAGTTGCAAAAGCATTATCCAACGCTGGTGTGGGATCAAATTACCGACAAAGACAGTGAAGAGTTGTTGGCTATGATTGCCAACAAAGAAATTGACTACACTATCGCCGACTCTAGTAGCGTACAGATCAACCGTCGCTACCTGCCCGACTTACGCTCAGGTCCTGTGCTAGAAGAAAAACTCGATGTGATCTGGCTATTACCTCCCACTCACAGTGATGAACTTATGAGTAAATTGCTGGCCTTTTGGCACCAAGAGAAGCTTGCCGGCACGCTGGATCACCTCAACGAGAAATACTTTGGTCATGTAAAACGCTTCGATTATATCGATACTCGCGCATTTATCCGTGCCATTGAGACAGTATTGCCGCGTTATCGACAATTATTTGAAACCCATGCAGGCAATTTAGATTGGCGTAAACTGGCAGCAACCAGCTATCAAGAATCACATTGGAATCCTAATGCCCGCTCGGCCACAGGAGTGCGTGGCATGATGATGTTGACTCAGCCAACCGCCAAAGAGATTGGGATCACCAACCGACTCGATGCCGAAGAAAGTATTCGCGGCGGCGCGGCGTATTTGAACGATATGATCAATCGCCTGCCAGAATCGATCCCCGAGAGTCAACGCATGTGGTTTGCGCTGGCCTCTTACAACATAGGATATGCCCATATTGAAGATGCACGTAAGCTTGCGGAATCGATGGAGTTAAATCCCAATGCTTGGCGAGATTTAAAAAAGGTACTACCGCTACTGCAAAAGCGTAAATATTATCAAAAAACACGTTATGGTTACGCCCGAGGCAGTGAAGCCGTTCATTACGTCGACAGCATCCGTCGCTACTATGACACGCTAGTCTGGGTGGATAATCAGTCGAAACAACCCGACCCCGATGATGACTCGAGCGACCTTACTGCGGAAGAACCCGTACTTCCTGCGGGAACGTTAAGCCCTGATCAACCTAAATAGCTTAACTCGTTAGCGCTCAGGTGCATGGGCCAAACGACAATCCAACAACTCACTTCTTATATATCAAGTACAGAGTTTTACGTAACAAGAACATCAACATAAAAACTCAAGATGTACATAGATGTCTTCAACAAGGTGCGATATCAAACAACAGGAGAACCGAATTAAGGTTTGCCAACCTAACTCAAATTTGCGATGAAAAACATCGCTTAGTTCAGCTTATCTGACCAGTGCTATTGCTGCACTCCTGTGCAACTGCTACTGTCTTGGGGTATGACCTAAGATAAATCTCTGTAGGGCATCGATAATAACAATTAATGGGGTCAATATGAGAAGAAAAACCATCAACAATACCGTTGCGCGTCGTCGTACTTTGCTAAAAATTCGTCATCGCCGTATTTTAAATCGTCAAAAACTCTTCTTTACTTTTATTCAGTCTCAGGATTAATTCTGTCACGTTAATCGTCACTTACCAATAGCTTGCTGCGCCTTTTGAGCCTGTTTCAGGGCTTTTTTCTCTTCCCTGCGACGTTTAAAAAAACGACTCAATTGCGCGCTACAAGCATCGGCCAGCACACCCGATGTCACTTCAACTTGGTGATTAAACGCCGGATGTTGCAGCAAATTCAGCACAGTACCCGCTGCACCCGTTTTCTCATCCCGAGCACCAAATACCACACGAGCAATTCTGCTATGCACCATAGCGCCCGCACACATAGCGCAAGGCTCGAGGGTGACATATAAAGTCGCATCTAAAAGACGATAGTTTTCGACCAAACGCCCCGCTTCCCGCAAACATAAAATTTCCGCATGGGCGCTAGGATCGTTCTGGCTAATGGATAAATTGTAACCCATCGCAATCTGCTGACCGTCTTTGACCAATACCGCACCCACAGGCACTTCGCCCTCGGCCTCGGCTTTTTCTGCCATCAGCATCGCGACTTGCATCCAATATTCATCTTGCTGAGATTGTTCGTCTTGTTGCGTTTGCACCACTTACACCTTATCTCTTTTAGCAAAAAATAAAGCCGGATTATATCAGTCAAGCACAGATATTTCACGGCTGAGTCATTCATCCCAAGTTAATCCATCAAACAATAAAAAAGGCGCACTCGGCGCCTTTTAATCGTTAATTCAAATAATTAACTTATTCCCATTCGATAGTCGCTGGCGGCTTGCCAGAGATATCGTAAACCACACGGGAAATGCCATCGACTTCGTTAATGATGCGGTTTGATACGCGACCTAAGAAATCATAGGGCAGATGTGCCCAATGGGCTGTCATAAAATCGATTGTTTCAACTGCGCGCAGTGACACAACCCAGTCATATTTTCGGCCATCGCCCATCACGCCAACAGAGCGTACAGGTAAGAACACGGTAAAGGCTTGACTGACTTTATTGTATAAGTCGGCTTTATGCAGTTCTTCAATGAAGATAGCATCGGCGCGGCGCAGCAAGTCACAGTATTCTTTTTTCACTTCACCTAATACGCGTACACCAAGACCGGGGCCTGGGAACGGGTGACGATAAAGCATGTTGTATGGCAGGCCTAACTCAAGACCAATTTTACGCACTTCGTCTTTGAACAGTTCGCGCAGTGGCTCGACTAAACCCAGTTCCATATCGTCAGGCAAACCGCCAACGTTATGGTGAGATTTAATCACATGTGCTTTGCCTGTGGCACTGCCGGCAGATTCAATCACGTCTGGATAAATCGTGCCTTGCGCTAACCATTTGGCATTGGCGCATTTTTTCGATTCTTCATCGAAAATTTCCACGAATACGCGGCCGATGATCTTACGCTTAGCTTCTGGATCGGCTTCGCCTTTCATCGCATCGAGGAAACGGTTTTCCGCATCAACGTGGATGATATTCAGGCCGAAATGATCGCCAAACATTTCCATCACTTGCTCGGCTTCATTCAAACGTAATAAACCGTTATCAACGAATACGCAGGTCAGTTTTTTGCCGATAGCGCGGTGTAGCAGCATAGCCACAACCGAAGAATCAACACCGCCCGATAATCCTAAAATCACTTCATCATCACCGATTTGCTTCTTCAAGCGCTCAATCGCATCTTCGATGATAGAGGAGGGTTTCCAGTTGGCTGCACAGCCACAAATGTCTAAGGCAAAGTGCGATAACATGCGCATACCTTGGCGAGTGTGGGTCACTTCTGGGTGGAACTGTACGCCGAAGAATTGCTTTTCTTCGTTTGCCATAGCGGCAAATGGGCAAGTGTCCGTTTTAGCGACCGCCACAAACCCTTCAGGAATAGCCGACACTTTATCGCCGTGGCTCATCCATACGTCGAGTAAGGGTTTGCCGTCACTGCTAACCGCATCTTCAATGCCTTTGAATAGCAATGAATCTGTCAGCATTTCAATTTGAGCGTAGCCGAATTCACCTTCGCCCACACCTTGGATCACTTTACCGCCCAACTGCTCAGACATAGTCTGCATGCCGTAACAAATGCCCAGTACCGGCACACCTGCGGTAAAGACGTATTCAGGCGCACGCGGCGAGTTTTCAGCCGTGACACTTTCTGGTCCGCCCGCAAGAATAATGCCGTTCGGGGCAAATTCGCGGATTTGGGCTTCTGTTACGTCCCAAGCCCATAATTCACAGTAAACGCCGATTTCACGGATACGACGGGCAATCAGTTGAGTGTACTGGGATCCAAAATCGAGGATCAGTATCTTGTGCTCATGAATATCGCTCATGGGTAACCTTTATCTCATCTATTGTTTTAACATTGCTCAAAGCAGCGACTGCCAGCTTTAAGTATTGGATCATACGTTTTACAAAGAGGCGGCTTACGCCGCCCCTCTTATCAAACGATTAAGAACCTGAACGGTAGTTCGGCGCTTCTTTAGTGATAGTCACATCGTGTACGTGGGACTCGCCCATGCCCGCTGAAGTCACTTTCACAAATTGGGCTTTTTCATTCAGCTCTAGAATGGTGGCGCAACCTGTTAATCCCATACAAGAACGTAGGCCGCCCATATGTTGATGGATGATTTCCTTCAACTTACCTTTATAAGGCACACGCGCTTCTACACCTTCGGGGACTAACTTATCGGCAGCATTATCGGATTGGAAATAACGGTCAGATGAGCCTTGAGACATAGCGCCTAAAGAACCCATACCACGGTAGGATTTATACGCACGACCTTGATATAACTCAGTTTCACCCGGTGCTTCCTCAGTTCCCGCAAACATTGAGCCCGCCATGATGCAAGATGCACCCGCAGCTAATGCTTTGGCTAAATCGCCAGAGAAACGAATGCCGCCGTCGGCAATCACAGGAATACCTAGGCTCTTCATGGCTGCGGCAGCATCGGATACTGCGGTAATTTGTGGTACGCCCACGCCTGTCACGATACGAGTTGTACAGATAGAACCTGGGCCAATACCCACTTTAACTGCGTTAACACCCGCTTCGACTAAGGCTAATGCACCTTCAGCCGTGGCAACGTTACCACCGATAATTTGCAAATCAGGATGTTTAGCGCGAGTTTCACGAATGCGTTGTAAAACGCCTTCGGAATGACCGTGGGAAGAATCGATAAGTAAAACGTCAACACCGGCTTTAACCAGAGCGTCAACACGCTCTTCATTACCAGCGCCCGCACCTACGGCGGCACCAACACGTAAACGGCCTAACTCATCTTTACAGGCATTCGGTTTACGTTCGGCTTTTTCGAAGTCTTTAACTGTGATGAGGCCTTTCAATTTATAGTTATCATCAACCACAAGAACTTTTTCGATACGGTGTGAGTGCATCAATTTTTGCACTTCATCTAATTTAGTGCCTTCGGCAACAGTGACTAAACGCGCTTTAGGCGTCATCACTTCTTCTACCGTTTTGCTCCAATCTGTCACGAAACGTACGTCACGGCCAGTGATAATACCGACCAGCTCGTTGGCTTCGTTGACCACGGGATAACCGGCAAAACCATTCTTCAGTGTTAACACTTTCAGATCGGCTAAGGTCGTTGATGGCGTTACAGTCACTGGTTGCTGAACCACGCCCGCTTCGTAAATTTTTACTTTACGAACTTCTTCGGCTTGTTTTTCAATACTCATGTTTTTATGAATAAAGCCTAAACCTCCTTCCTGCGCCATCGCGATCGCAAGACGAGCTTCGGTAACTGTGTCCATAGCGGCAGACACTAGTGGGATATTCAATTCAATGGTATTGGTCAGGCGAGTTTTTAGAATGGCGGTATTTGGGAGTACAGTCGAATGCGCAGGAACAAGCAACACATCGTCAAAAGTAAGCGCTTCTTTAATTAAACGTAGCATATGCAACATCTCCCCAGTTGAGTAGGATTTAGAGGTGAAATATTGCGGCGGGATTATACCTTGCATATCGCCACTGGTAAATGGAAAATAGTAAATATCCCCATTTTATTGAGTTATTCGATGCAAGGCACCAAAAACAACATTTATACTGTCTCGCGGCTCAATGGTGAAGTCAGACAAATTCTCGAGGGGCAACTGGGTAAAATTTGGCTCAATGGCGAAATATCCAACTTTTCCTCCCCCAGCTCAGGGCATTGGTATCTCACCTTAAAAGACCACTCTTCGCAGATCCGTTGCGCCATGTTTAAGGGCCGTAACCAGACGGTCAGCTTTAAGCCCATCAATGGTCAGCAAGTGCTGGTCAAAGGCGCGATCAGCGTGTATGAACCCAGAGGCGACTATCAATTATTAATTGAGTCCATGTTACCCGCAGGAGATGGATTACTCGCCCAGCAGTTCGATGCACTCAAGATGAAGCTCGCCGCCGAAGGTTTATTCGCCGCCGACACCAAAAGATTGCTACCCAAAAATATTCAACGGATTGGCGTTATTACGTCACCTACGGGTGCGGCGATCCGTGATGTGTTACATGTATTGGCAAGGCGCGATCCTTCGATTGAAGTCATTATCTATCCGACTCAAGTTCAGGGCGAAACCGCGGCGCAGAGTATTTGTCAGGCAATCAATATCGCCAACCAACGTTTAGAAGTCGATGTATTACTGCTCACCCGCGGCGGCGGTTCGCTTGAGGATTTGTGGTGTTTTAACAGCGAAGCCCTCGCCCACACGATTTATAACAGCGCCCTACCCATTGTCAGCGCCGTCGGCCACGAAGTTGATACGACTATCAGTGATTATGTTGCTGATATCCGCGCCCCAACACCGTCTGCAGGCGCGGAGCTATTATCACAAGACAGTGATAATAAGGCGCAAAAACTCGCCACAGCCTTATCGCGACTGCAACAAAGCGCGAAACATTATCAGCTTAAACAAGAAAGACGACTTAGTTTGCTAGAGCACAGACTGCAACGCCAAGACCCTAAACGGACTTTGCAGCAGTTCGAACAAAGATTCGATGAGATGCAATTACGACTAGAGTCCGCGCTGTCGAATCGCTTGCATCTGCTCAGCCGCCGTCAGCAGTTGCTCGCAAGCCGCCTTGAACAGCAATCTCCCAAGCATAAACTCGCCATTGAGGGTAACCGCTTAAGTTATCTTGCGAGCCGCTTACAGGATGCATTGCAGGACAAACTCAGCCAAAGTGAACAGCGGATAAAATACGCGGCCCATCAGCTTGAAACCGTCAGCCCGCTTGCCACGTTAAGCCGTGGTTACAGCATTACCACTGACATCCACCATCAAGTGGTCGACTCTGCCGATAAACTGGCCATCGGTGATAGTTTGCAGACCCGCTTGCGCCATGGACAAGTGATCTCAACCGTCACTCAGATAAAGCCGCTCAAATAAATCTACATGACGCTGAAATCGTCTTAAAACACAAAAGGAACCCTAAGGTTCCTTTTGTTTCAAATGTGTCAGGTAAAAAACACTATTTGGTTTTTCTGTCTTTGATATGGCTTTGTGCGCGCTTGCGGCGGCGCTCTTGGCTCATAGTCAACTTTTCAGTCTTGTTTTCAAATGGGTTATCACCCTCTTGGAAACGCAGCTGGATTGGCGTACCTACGACTTTCAATGAACGACGGAAGTAGTTCATCATGTAGCGTTTGTACGAGTCAGGCAGTCTACTCACTTGGTTACCGTGAATGACCACGATTGGCGGATTGTAACCACCGGCGTGAGCGTATTTAAGCTTCACACGGCGACCATTCACTAATGGCGGCTGGTGATCGTCCTGCGACATTTGCATGATACGGGTCAGCATAGAAGTGCTGACGCGGCGTGTGGCACTGTCGTAAGCTTCTTCAATCGATTCAAATAAATGGCCAACACCTGTACCGTGCAGCGCCGAAATAAAGTGAATACGGGCAAAGTCGATAAAGCCAAGACGACGGTCAAGCTCGCTCTTCACACGATCTTTAATACCTTGGTCGATACCATCCCACTTGTTGACGGCAATAACCAAAGCGCGACCCGCATTGAGCGCGAAACCTAACAGACCCAAATCTTGCTCGGCGATACCTTCACGGGCATCGATGATAAGTAACACCACGTTAGCATCTTCAACCGCTTTCAAGGTTTTGATCACTGAGAATTTCTCAATGACTTGGTGTACTTTACTGCGACGACGAACACCCGCGGTATCAATAATCACGTACTCGCGACCTTCACGTTCCATTGGAATGTAAATACTGTCACGGGTCGTGCCGGGTTCATCAAATACCACAACGCGCTCTTCACCTAGAATACGGTTAGTCAGGGTTGACTTACCGACGTTAGGTTTACCTATGATCGCCAGCTTGATAGGCAAATCTTGCAGACGCTTTTGCTCAGCTTCCGCTTCTTCTTCGGTATATTCACGCTCTTCAGTAACTTCGTCTTCGCCTTGACGCACAATGCCCATCGCTTCGGCATAAGGAGTCAGCGCGTATTCAATCATGTTGGTCACGCCGCGTCCTTGAGACGCCGCCATTTGGTAAACTTCACCTAGACCTAAAGACCAAAACTCAGCACAGGCCGAATCGGCATCGATACCGTCAACTTTGTTCGCAACCACGAAAGTGGTTTTTTCACGGCTACGTAAGTGCTGTGCAATCGACAGATCCGCAGCGGTTAAACCCGCGCGCGCATCGGTCATAAATAGAACAACATCGGCTTCTTCAATGGCGGCAAGGGATTGCTCAGCCATTTTCGTCTCGATCCCTTCTTCAGTGCCATCGATACCGCCGGTATCGACCACAATGAACTCATAGCCGGATAAGAATGCTCGACCATATTTACGGTCACGTGTTAGGCCAGGAAAGTCAGCAACCAGCGCATCACGCGTGCGCGTAAGGCGATTAAATAGGGTGGATTTACCGACGTTCGGCCGACCAACAAGGGCCACTACAGGGATCATGATTTTGCCTCTAAAAAACTTTTCAATAAAAAGCCCCCGGAACACACTTCCAGGGGCTCAGCAAGGATAACACTTTTAACTATGGAAGTGTTACAACAGCCAACTTTCCGCTGCGACCTTGAACATAGATTTTATCATCCACCACTAACGGCTGGCTGTATAATCCTGAGCTGTCCACTTGGACACGACCGACAATCGTCCCTGTACTGCGATCGATGAAGTGTAAATAACCTTCGAAATCACCCACAACTAAATAGTCTTTATACACAGCAGGAGATGTCAGAGTGCGGTTAGCTAACTCAGAATTACTCCACAGTTCCAAACCGTTACGTTTATCAACTGAGTAGATACGGCTGTGATCGTCAACTAAGTACAAGCTTAGGCCCGCTGATGCTAACTCGTTAAAGCTAGAATACTTACGTGTCCACACAACTCGACCCGTGCGCAGTTCCATCGACACTAAGTTACCGTTGTAGCTCACCGCATATAAGTTGTCGCCAAGGATCAAGGGCGTCATATCCACGTCGGCCATACGCGTAAACTCGTTACCGCCCGTTGGATTGTAAATAGCCTGTTCCCACGCAGCTTGACCATTGTTTTTAATCACAACAGCCACTTTGCCATCGGCGGTACCTATGAAGAAACCACCCGCTTCGTAAGCTGCAGAACCTGTACCGCGCAGGGTCAGATTCGGCAATTGCATTTCATACACCCACAGCTTGGCGCCAGTATCAACGTTAAATGCTTCGAGTGAACCAGAGCTGGTACTGACCACCACGACGTCATCGGCCACAGTGGGAGCAGACAGTAATTCACCGCCCGCAACGACATGCCATAACACTTGACCATCTTCAGCGTTCAATGCAGCAAGCAGCCCACTTTCACCACCTAAAAAGACTTTATTACGCGCAGCAGTCACACCAGCAGCAATACGCGCACCTTTATTTTTAGCTAAAGCGTTATCACGAAACTCTTCGCTGAAATCTTTAGTCCAAACGCGCTCGCCAGTGGCCTCATCGAAGGCAACCACTTCACCATAACGGTCGGCGGCAAAAATTTTTCCATAACTAACGGCGGGGGCGAGGCGAGAATAATAATCTCCAACACCATTGCCGACAGAGGTGCTCCAACTCACTTCAGGAAACACTGTCGCCTGAATGGCAGTTAACTCACTTACCGGTTCTTCTTCGACATCGCTCGACGAACAGGCGGATAACATGGCCAGACTTAATCCAGCGGCTAGCAGGTTTTTGCACCAAGACTTCATCAAGGGATCCCTTATGCCTGATTTAGGCTATCAAGTTTGATTTTAAGCGCAGGGCTTGTCACCACACCACCATTGTCCATGGCAGCTTGATAAGCTGTTTTTGCCTTCTCAACTTCACCTTGACGTACTAAGAAATCACCTTTCAACTCATCGCGCTGAGCAAAGAAAGCTTTATCTGTTACTTGATCTAAGGTCGCTAGAGCTGCATCAATTTGACCTTGCTCTGCTTGTACTCGTGCTAAACGCAAAGTCGCAATCACATCTAAACCAGCACCAGGTTTAGCCGCAATCACCTTGTTCAAAGCATCAATCGCTTTTGGATAATCCTTCGCTTCTACCGCAGTTTTGGCCACGATCAATTCTAACAAGGCTTGATAGCCCTTTTGATCGTGATTTTTAGAAAACTCAGCCACACCCGCCAGCATAGCGGCTTCGTCGCTTGATTTAGTGGTCAACTCGTGGAAGGCTTTTGAGGCTTCTTCCGCTTGGGCCACTTTAACGTCAGAATAATAATTCCACGCATACAGGCCGCCTAAACCTACGACGGCACCGATTAAAATTGAATTTCCGTAATCTTTCCAGAACTGCTTGATAGCATCAACTTGTTGTTCTTCTGTGCTATAAATTTCCACGCGCACGTCCCCTTATATGATCTATTACTTAATGGCCAGTTCAGCTAAAAATGCGCCTAAGGCACTTCGAGCTACCCGTTGTTGTTCGATGTCATTGCGTAAATGTTTAACCGTAACCATACCTTCGGCAAGTTCATCTTCACCTATCAGTAGTGCCACACTCGCACCGCTTTTGTCGGCACGCTTCATTTGTTTCTTCACGTTACCGCCGCCACAGTGACTCATCACTTTAAGGTTTGGCAGTGCGTTACGTAATTCCTGCGCGACCTTGATGGCTTCAACCAGACAGCTATCACCCATGGCCGTGACATACACATCCACTTCTGGCGGAATATCTTTGGTCAGCTCTAAGGTTTCAAGCAGCAAGACAATGCGCTCTAAGCCCATAGCAAAACCGACCGCTGGAGTATCTTTACCACCTAACTGGGCGACTAAACCATCGTAGCGACCACCCGCAAGTACAGTACCTTGTGAGCCTAAACTAGATGTAACCCATTCAAATACAGTACGATTATAGTAATCTAAACCACGTACTAGACGCGGATTAATGGTGTATTTGATACCCACAGCATCAAGTAGTTCACGCAATTGTGAAAAATGTGTCTTCGATTCTTCACCGAGAAAATCCATTAACTCTGGTGCATCAACCAATATGGCTTGGACATTTTGATCTTTTGAATCCAATACTCGCAGCGGATTGCTGTACATGCGACGCTTACTGTCTTCATCGAGCGCATCTTTATGCAGCTCTAAAAACGCTATTAAGGCATCACGATAAACAGCGCGCTCAGCAGGATCACCTAAGGTATTTAGCTCTAACGAGACGTGCTCGCTAATACCGAGTTTTTCCCACAGACGTGCCGATAGCATTAGGACTTCAGCATCAATATCAGCCGAGCCAATGCCATACACTTCAACGCCAAATTGGTTAAACTGACGATAACGGCCTTTTTGTGGGCGTTCGTGGCGGAACATAGGACCCATATACCAAAGACGTTGCTCTTGGTTATATAGCAGACCGTTTTCGTTACCTGCACGCACTGTCGACGCGGTACCTTCTGGGCGCAGCGTTAAGCTATCACCGTTATTATCTGCGAAGGTATACATTTCTTTTTCAACAATATCAGTTACTTCACCGATAGAGCGTTTAAAAAGATCGGTATTTTCCACTATTGGAGTGCGGATTTCGCTGTAACCGTAAGCACTGACGCTCGAACGTAGTACCGCTTCCACTTTTTGCCATAGAGGACTTTGAGTTGGCAGAATGTCATTCATTCCGCGAATCGCTTGGATCTGTTTTGCCACTGTATCGACTCGTCCGATTTCGCTAAATTAATAAAAATGTCACGCATTATAGGCTTTTGAGCGTAAAACGTAAAACGACCCCGTCGGTTTCGGGGCCTAGCTCAACATCATTAGGCGTAATCTATGCCCAAATGCGGGTACATATTACTCAGTTGTATCTTTGATTTGAATACGATTCGCCATTTGACTGGCTTTTGCGCGAATTTTCGCTTCGAGGGAATCGACAATGTTTTCGTTGTCAAAACGTTCTTTT
Organism: Shewanella sp. SM20; assembly: GCF_025654545.1. Classification (NCBI taxonomy): domain Bacteria; kingdom Pseudomonadati; phylum Pseudomonadota; class Gammaproteobacteria; order Alteromonadales; family Shewanellaceae; genus Shewanella; species Shewanella sp. SM20. The sequence continues at coordinate 81,047 of NZ_JAKKRK010000007.1, forward strand.
TGACGTTCACCTTCGTCGTAATATCCGCTCTTATTGTGTCCACCGGTTAAGCCTATGTGCGACACTAAGGCTTCACCTGGGCCGTTAACTACACAGCCGATAATAGACACATCCATGGCGGTAGTCACGTCTTCGAGGCGACGCTCTAACTCATTGACTGTACTGATCACATCGAACTCTTGACGAGAACAAGATGGACAGGCAATGAAGTTGATGCCACGGCTACGAATACGCAGCGACTTTAAAATGTCAAAACCGACTTTGATTTCTTCGACCGGATCAGCGGCCAAGGAAATACGTAGGGTATCACCTATGCCTTCGGCCAATAACATGCCTAAGCCTACGGCCGATTTCACTGAACCCGCGCGCGCGCCACCTGCTTCGGTAATGCCTAAATGCAAGGGTTGACGAATTTGTTTCGCTAATAAACGGTAGGATTCGACCGCTAAAAATACATCGGAGGCTTTAACGCTGACCTTAAACTGGTCAAAGTTCAATCTGTCCAGAATATCCACATGGCGCATAGCTGATTCGAGTAAGGCTTCAGGAGTAGGTTCTTTATACTTGTCCATTAGATCTTTTTCTAATGACCCACCATTCACACCAATACGGATGGGAATATTATGGTCACGGGCACATTCCACCACGCTACGAATACGCTCTTCATTGCCTATATTGCCCGGATTGATTCGAAGGCAATCGACACCGTACTCGGCAACTTTTAAAGCAATGCGATAATCAAAATGAATGTCGGCCACTAAAGGAACATTGACCGCTTGCTTAATGAGTTTAAAGGCTTCAGCCGCATCCATAGTGGGTACAGAGATACGCACTATATCGGCACCGACTTTCTCTAAGGCACGAATTTGAGCAATTGTCGCTTCAACATCTGTGGTCTTAGTATTGGTCATTGACTGAACAGCAATCGGCGCCCCATCACCAATCGGTACATTACCCACATAAATGCGGGTGGAAGGACGTCTTTTTATGGGAGTTTCATTATACATGCTTAATACGCTCTATTTCGGTACGTGCTGCAGATCATTACGCGGTCGTTAGGCTTTAGGCAAGGTTAAACGCGCGACTCGTCCCTTGGGGAAATCCGCTAGGCTAACAATTTGACCATCTAAGCTTAAGGTCGCTACATGAGGTGCACCTAAAATGACTTTAAACGGTGGCACACCGCTCACTTGCACTGTTGCGCCAGCACCTTTAACACCATCGACTAACGCTTTACCTTTAGCATCAACAATGTTTATCCAGCAATCACCCGTCAACTGGACATCTATAATCGATTGTCCTGCAACAGCAACCAAAGTACTTGCTGCAGTGGCAGTGGTCGTTGATGTTGTGGTCGGTAAAGGCGTTGAACTAACAGGCTGTTGGACTACAGGAGCTGTCGTTTGCGGAACTGATGGCGTTGTCGTAGTGGCTGCGATTGCTGAACCGCCATCTTCATTACTCGTATCAACGGTCTGAGGATAATTATTGTCCGTTGGTCCTGTGCTGACATCAATAGTGCTTGCATCAGTATCTTTAATTGGACCATCGATAGACATTGAGCCGTTTGCGGCAATCTCAGTCAAACGAGGACTGGCATCCGTCTCGGTCAATAACACATCACCTGGCAGCGTCTGATTAGCTGCTGCGACCTCTTCAGCCGTGGGTTGCGACACATCAATAGTGCTTAGCAAGGTGGTTTTTTGCATCCACCAGACGACTAACGAACCGAGTAACACTATGACGATAAAAATACTCAGCCAAGTTAAACGTGTATCGCGAGCTTGATATGTGGTTTTGCGTGAAAAACTTTGCATTGCAGGCTCAATCACAACTGGCACTTGCTGCACAAGACAAGCTTCAATCAAAGCCGCATCGGCACTGACCATACGCGCGTAGTTTTTCACATAGCCACGTACATAAGTCGATGAGGCAATATTGGTAAAATTGTCAGCTTCAATATCTTCAATAATACGAGGACGTAGATGCAGCTTTACAGCGGCATCTTGAATACTAAGGCCCATTTTTTCGCGGGCGGCTTTTAATAAAGTACCAAGCGTGACATCTAGCGCGACTGATTGCGGTGCTACCGACTCAACTGGCGCATTGGTTTCATGATCTTTCATTGATGCAAATTAACTCTGTATTGCTTGGCCTGAGGTGATGCTGGGAATTTGGCAAGCAATAAAATACCAAATCTCTTCACAGCGGCATCATCATTCACTGCCTGCTCTATTTTGATCCCGAGCGCTAAACTTTCTGGAGTTTGCTCAGCCACTTGGTGATAGCGCGCTAATTGGTTTCGCGCCTGAATAAAATCACCTTGATCGACTTCTAACTCTGCCAACTCCAGTAATGACACCGAGCGTCTCGGGTCATACTTTAACGCCATCTGAAAATACTGTCGTGCCTTTTCTGCTTGTCCTGCTTCGCGACTACAAAGACCTAAGTTCTCATAGCTTGAGGCAGTGCGCGTATATTTGGGCATTTCAATTGCGGCCAAAAACATTTTTTCAGCTTTGTTGTATTGCTTTTGTTGGCACAAAAACACCCCGAAATTATTCATGGAATCGCCAGAGGCGTCCTTAGTACTAATGGCATTCATGTACGACTCTTCGGTACGCACTAAATCGCCCACGGTTTGATAGTAATAAGCCAGAGCGGTATGCACATCTTCGAGCTCTGGAGCATATTCTAATGCTTTATCAAGATTGTATTTGGCTTGTTCCGTGCTACCTCGATTTAAATAGGTTAAACCGAGCTGCATCCGCTCTCTTGCGGCGGCGACTTTGTCTAACTTTCGTTCCGAAACAGGAATATCTGTCCCAGTATAAGTACGCTCAGTGACGCATCCTGCCATCAATAACGACAGGCTTAAAATCAACGAAAACCTTGGCAATCCATGCTTCATGGGCAAGCCTATAAATCTGTGCAAACAAAGAGTTAATTCATTGTGACTGAAATCTGGTTTTCTTGCATGCGTTTTTTCGCTAAACGTTTCGTTCTGTCGCGAATATCACCTGCTAACTGACCGCAAGCGGCATCGATGTCATCTCCACGGGTTTTACGTACGATGACAGTAAAACCGTATTCCATAAGAACCTTAGAAAAACGGTCGATACGTGAATTAGATGAGCGGCCATAAGGCGAGCCAGGATACGGATTAAATGGGATCAGATTTACCTTACAAGGTGTATCTTTCATTAACTTAGCTAACTCATGGGCTTGGTCTGTGCTGTCGTTGATATGATCTAGCATCACATATTCAACCGTCACGCGGCCGCGGTTAGCATTTGATTTAGCAATATAGCGACGAATACCCGCTAAAAACTCATCCAGCGGATACTTTTTATTGATCGGGACCAGAATGTCACGCAACTCATCATTGGGAGCATGAATACTGACAGCAAGTGCCACATCGATGGCATCGCCCAGTTTATCTAACGCTGGCACTACGCCTGAGGTTGATAAAGTCACGCGGCGCTTTGATAAACTAAAACCAAAATCATCGAGCATGATGTCCATCGCAGGGATCACATTGGCTAAATTGAGTAATGGCTCACCCATGCCCATCATCACGACGTTAGTGATCGGACGCTCGCCCGTGTCTTTTGCAAATCCTAAAAAGTGCGACACGCGCCAGATTTGGCCGACGATTTCAGAAACCGTTAAGTTACGGTTAAAACCTTGCTGACCCGTCGAACAGAAAGTACATTCCAGCGCACAGCCAACCTGTGAAGATACACACAAGGTCGCACGATCATCCTCAGGAATATAAACCGTTTCCACTTCTTGGCCTTGGCCAACATTGATTGCAAATTTTATCGTACCATCGGTCGATTTTTGGAAACTCGAAATTTCTGGTGCAACGATCTCGCAGCGGGCCGCCAACTTTTGACGTAACACTTTGTTGATGTTGGTCATCTCTTCGAAGTCACTGACACCGAAATGATATAGCCATTTCATGAGCTGATCGGCACGAAAGGGTTTTTCACCCATTTCCGCAAATAATGCGCGCATCGCCTTACGATCAAGGTCTAATAAATTGATCTTCTTTTCACTCATATAGCTAACCTCAACACCAAAAACCGGATCCTGCAACAGGGCGGCGAATTATACAGACGCAAATAAATTTTAGCCAGTAACTCAATTCACCTATGATAGAATCTCCAAGGGCTAATATTGGCCTAAAATACGGAGTTGTAATTCCACCTATATGTTAACCCTCATCATTATAGTGCTTGTCGCTGTTGCTGTTTCTTTTCTGTGCAGTGTGTTCGAAGCTGTTCTGTTATCGGTTACCCCAAGTTATATCGCATCACTCGAACAAACTGACAGTGCCGCAGCCGCGCGCTTGCGTAGATTGAAAGAGAATGTCGAAGCCCCTTTGGTGTCAATCCTTACCCTAAATACTATCGCTCATACCGTCGGTGCCGCCGTTGCAGGTGCGCAAGCGGCTAAAGTATTTGGTGACGATATGTTAGGTGTTTTCTCGGGCGTATTAACCTTTATTATCCTGTTTTTCTCAGAAATCATTCCTAAATCATTGGGTGCAAACCATTGGCGTCGCCTCGCACCAAGTGTTTCTGTTGCCGTGCTGTGGATGAAGCGTACCACTAAACCGCTGATCTGGATGTCACAGCAAGTCACTCGCCTAATGGGCAAAGGTGATGAAGGCCACTACATACGCCAAGAGATGAGTGCTATGGCCAAAATTGGCCATGAATCCGGTGAGCTTGATGAGCAAGAGTCAAAAATTTTGACGCAAATGCTGAAGGTGCGAGATATGCCCGTTACGGCAATCATGACGCCGCGCACTGTGATGTTCTCGCTGCCAGTGGATCTGACTCAAAATGAGTTTGTGCGCCAATATCGCGACAAACCTTTTACCCGTATTCCTGTGTACGACCAAGATCATGATGATGTGATTGGTTACATTACCCGCACCGATGTTTTGCTGGCTGAGCGTTACACGCCAGAAGCGCCGATTGGTGAGCTTAAACGGAGTTTATTTGTGGTGCCTGAAACCGCAAAAATTCTGCCACTTTTTGAGCGTATGATTAAGCGTAACACCCAAATTGCGATGGTGGTCGACGAGTACGGCAGTAGCCAAGGTATCGTAACTCAAGAAGATATCATCGAATCTATGTTAGGATTAGAGATTGTCGATCTAAACGACCCCGCGACCGATATGCAGCAATTGGCACGTAAACTTTGGACTAAGCGCATGAAGCAAAAAGGCATTCGCCTATCCGATGACGGTGATTTTGAAGCCGCATCCGATGATGACGAAGCCAAATCCGGCTGAAGGCTAACCAAGTTTAGTGCTTGTTAATGTAAAGGGAGCCTAGCTCCCTTTATTCTTTTAGAATGCGGATGACTCAGAACCCTCTGAAACTCGCATTTTCAGGTTGCTTGGGTATATACTCACCCGCCGTAATAGAGGTAAGTTATGACACAGAGCTACACACTCTCACTCGCGCACATTAATGACACCCATTCGAATTTTGAACCCTGCCGCGTCCAATTTAGCCTTAACATAGGCCAACATAAGCTAGATGTGACCAGCCATAGCGGTGGTTATGCCCGCATCGGCCATCACATCACAAAAGCGCGTCACACCGCTGCACAAACTAATACGCCTTTTATTTTCCTGCATGGTGGTGACAGCTTCCAGGGCACGCTGTATTTCAGCCATTTTAAAGGTAAGGCCAACGCCCACTTACTCAATCTGTTGGCACCTGATGCTATGGTCATTGGCAACCACGATATCGATGAAGGTAACGCCAGACTTGCCGAGTTTGCCAAGCAAATTGATTTCCCATTGCTTGCGGGCAATATGGATTTAAGCCAAGAAGATCTCAACAAACCCGGTTGTCTGCGGGGTTTGCCTAATATCTTGGATTATGATCATGAGCAAAAACGCGCGAAATACCTGCTTAAGCCCTTCCACGATAAGACATTAGCCATTGTCGGTATTACCTTAGATCAGATGAAAGAGATCGCTCGTCCCGATCCCGACACCCATTTTGTCGATGCTATCGCCACTACCGCGCGCACGGTTGAGCACCTTAAAAATCAAGGTATTAAGCATATTATCGTGCTCAGTCACTTAGGCTTAGATCAGGATAAACGCCTCGCGGCCGAAGTCGATGGTATTAGCCTTATCGTCGGCGGTCACACGCATACGCTACAGGGGGATTTTCGCGCCTTAGGTTTGAGCAACCTGCCCTACGGTGAAGTCATCAATAACACGCCCATAGTGCATGCGGGTAAGTATGCCGAAGTCGTCGGCTTGGCCGAGGTAGTATTTGACGCTGAAGGTAAAATGCTGAGCTTAACAGGCGGCAACTACTTCATGCTAGATCAACACTTTATCTTAAGTGCTAACACGGCAGTCGATAACCAAGATTACCAAGCTGTGCGCCAGCAGCTTAATCAGCATCCGAATATCTTTTGGGATGATGCCGATGCCGATATCGATGGCGTGATCCGAGATATCTACAAACCCGCTATCGCAGAGATGGAAAACAAAGTGTTAGCACTGGTGCCGAAGAACTTAGTCCATACCCGCTTACCCTCTAAAGCCCTGCCCCACGGCAGTGAAATAGCACCTTGGGTGAGTCGCAGCATGTTCCAAGAAGCCAAACTGGTCGACCCAAGAGTGAACTTTGCTCTGCATAATGCCGGCGGTGTACGCCAGTCAGTGGCCCAAGGTCAGTTGACGCTAGCGGATGTGATGGGGCAGTTGCTGCCCTTCGAATTGCCATTAGTTAAATATGAAATTCAAGGCCAGTTCCTCTATCAAGCGCTCGAATCGGCGATTAACGCGGCAACCAACAACAGCGTCCGTGGCACAGGCGCGGGCAGCTTCCCTTACACCTACGGCCTACGGTATTACTACGATGGGCGACGCCCACTGGGTGAGCGTTTATTCAGACTAGAGATGATGCAGCAAGACAGCCAATCACTATGGTATCCCGTTGAACCTGAGTCACTTTACGTAGGAGTTTCAACATCTTACACCGCTGCAGGTAAAGAAGGTTATTCTCCATTGCTGCAAGCCCGCTGGCAGGAGTCGATGGAGTCACTGACTTTGCCACAGGCCTTTATTCGATTCTTGAATCGCTCACCGAATCTGTCTGATTTATTGTCACAGCATGTGCATTACACCAGCCACAGCCAACGTATAGGTTAGGCGCTATGCTCCTCATGGCGTAAGCATTAATACTGTGAGGAGCAAAGTAAGCGGCTACTTACAAAGCGCTAAACAAACCTGAGCTTAAAATTGCCAATCACATTGCGGTAAACGCGCAGTAAACCAATCCTGCGCCTTGCCTTCAGCATATTTACGCCATGCCATAAACACAGCTTGCGTTGGGCGCGGCATTTCCACATGACAAGCCACTAGGCTTCCCGCCGCCAACGCATCTAAGATCAAGTGCTTTGGAATGTAACCCACACCTAATCCCAATTGCTGTGCTTTAATTTTGGTCTGCATATTCGGCACTCGGATCACTTGGCGACTATCAAATAAACCACTTGATCGCTGTGCTAGGGCAGTCGAACTGTCTGCTACCACAATAGAAGGAAATTGCAGCAATGCCTCGGTCGGAATTGGGCCAGCATGTTGCGCCAATGGGTGCGCGGGATTTAAAGCAAATACAAACTCCAACTCCCCAATTTCCACCACGTGATATTGGCCTTTGGGCAACTCCCCTGTTACGCCGATGGCGATATCGGCACGGCCAGAATAGAGCGCATCCCAGCCGCCACCTAAGGACTCTTCGCTGATATTCACAGTCACTTGCTTACCCAGCTCAGTAAACTCACCAATCAACTGCAGCAGAGGTAAATCCGGCACCACTGTATCTATGGCTAAGGTCAATGAAGACTCCCAGCCTGTCTCGAGTTGACGCACCGCCTCTTCGAGCCTTGATGTTGCCGCAAGGATTTCTCTGCCTTGGCGCAGCACAAGTTGACCGACTAAGGTCAGCTCGGCGCGCTGGCCCTTACGTTCAAATAATTTTGTGCCTAAATCGCTTTCCAGTTTCTGCACTGTGTAGGTCAGTGCCGATGGCACCCGAAACAAGGACTCGGCAGCAGCGGAAAAACTGCCTTTTTTATCAATGGCATCGAGTACGATTAATCCATCAAGACTAATAGATGGCAACATATAAACCTCATATTCAAATTATTTGAAATGGACATTGAAAATGTTCCGATTTTCTTTGCCAAAGGTCAAGTCTACACTGCTTAGCAATGGAGAAGTTCTTCGGAACTGTAGCCAAACTGACTTAAGACTGAGTGAACAATACCCTTAACTATTCGTTAAATAATTTGAAATGAGGAATATCCCATGAAAGCACTGATCACAAAAACACTGAAATCAGCCCCGAGTTTTGCCCCACTGGCACTGCGCATTCCTATCGGGATCATCTTAATCGCCCATGGTTCACAAAAACTGTTTGGCTGGTTTGGTGGTTACGGCTTAGAAGGCACTGGACAATGGATGGCATCCATTGGTTTGACGCCAGGTTACTTAATGGCATTGATGGCAGGTTCAAGTGAATTCTTCGGCGGCCTGTTCCTGTTGCTCGGTCTGCTGACTCGCCCAACGGCCCTCGTCTTGTCATTCACTATGGTTGTGGCGATTTTCTCGGTACATATAGGCAACGGTCTGTTCCTTGCCAATAACGGTTACGAATTTGGTCTCGCCCTATTAGCAGCCACAGTCTCATTGACGGTATCAGGTGCTGGCAAATTCGCTGTAGATAACCTATTCGCTAACCGCATCAAATAAAGGGGGTAGCAAGATGATCACATTAAGAAAAGCACAGGATCGCGGTCAAGCTGACTTAGGCTGGCTAAAGAGTCAACATACCTTCTCTTTCTCTAGCTACTATGACCCAGAGCACATGGGGATATCATCCCTAAGAGTCATCAACGATGACAGAGTGGCACCCGGCGCAGGTTTTGATACCCATGGTCATAAAGACATGGAGATCATCAGTTACGTGATATCCGGCACTATCGCTCACAAGGATAGCTTCGGCAATATCAAAACCTTACCCGCAGGAGAGTTTCAATTGATGTCCGCAGGTAAAGGCATTTACCACAGCGAGTTTAATGCCTCTAAAACTGAGCCGCTGCACTTTTTACAGATTTGGATCCGCCCAGATACTTTAGGCATAGATGCGGGTTATCAGCAAAAGGCATTCGAGCAAAGCTCACCACTGACAGCCGTGGTGACGCCAAACGGTGAAAATGGCACGCTCAAAGTGCAACAAGATGCAACCCTATATCGTTTAATGTTGAGTGAAGGTGAAAAAGTAACGATGAGTAGAAACGCCGCTCAAGCAAATCGTCATCTGTATGTTCAATTGATTGAAGGTACGTTGGATATCAATGGCACAACACTCACGGCTGGGGACGGCGCACATCTGACACAACTCGCGAGTGTCGACTTTACTGCAACAAGCGGCCCAGTTACCGCATTAGTGTTCGATTTATCGCCTAATGCGTAATACAAGTGATTTAACAAAGCGATTCAGTAATTCAGCTTCACTATTTATTAGTTATTGGTTATTAGCAAGCAAACGATTGAGTAAGTGATTACATGCCAGCTTAATAAGCACTCACCGAGAAGCACTGCCACAAGTCATCTTTGGCAGTGTTTTTTATTGGCGCTTCTATGGCGATGTTATAAAGCCGTGCTAACGGCTTCGTTTAGCTACCAGAACAGCCCTTGATAAGCTGAGTTAGAGGGTGAGCGTCATGCTGAAGTTAACCAACACTTGAGCTTGACCCTGTGCTTTATCCGCCGCATTCAAAAAACGCTTATGTTCATTACGACGAATACTGCGAAATCCCTGTTTCTCAAAAAAAGGACGCGCGAGATAGGACGCTTCAACCGTTAATCGTTTCAGCGCTAAGATTTTAACTTCCTCAAACAACGCAAAATACAAAGAGGTAGCCACCCCAGAACGGGCATATTCTGGATGAACAAACAAACATTCCACTTCAGCAGCGGCTTCAACATCGCTGTCGGCGCCTATCTTAAGATTGATAAAACCCACCAGCATATTATCGGTTTCGGCAACCCAAATAGTGGTTCCCTGTAAGCGTTCAAGCCAATAACTCTCGCTGCGGGTCTCACCTTCAATATAAGCCCATGCAGAGCGCTCGGCGAAGGAGTAAAACTCACTAGAGCCTTGCATTACACTCGCCTCAAAGATTGCCGCCAACTGCGAGACATCCGATGGCGTAAATAGTCGAATCTTCATTCTCTGCCCTCCATCTTGAATCATTAATTGACTTAGATTAACCGAATTCTAATTTAAGCTAAACAGTGCTTATTTAGTTAAATAGTGTCACTAAACGGCGTTAAGCTAATGTTTTACTGTGGAATACCTTACATCACTTTCTAGCTGAAACCATAGTAAACGCGCGTTAAATATTCTTTCCTATATTCTTTTCCATGTAGAAACCGGGGATCACTTGCCCAAGTTTTTGCTGATAACTGCGCTGTATTTGAATAAATCCCATCCGAGTAAACAACCCTTTAGAGAGATAAGATGCGTCCAAGCTCAAGCGCACATAGCCTTGTGCCTTAGCCCAAGCTTCTAAAACAAGATAAGCGCGCTCACCTAATCCCTGCCCTTGATAATCTGGATGTATATATAAGCTATCTAAGTAACCTTGACGGGGGAAATGGGTTTCGACATTGATAAAACCGCAACAAACTGAAGAAGCAGTCGCTTCATCTATGGCTAAAACCACCCACGCCTTCGAGCGACGTAACCGTAAATCCCAATGTTTAGCCGATCTTGGCGCCGCAGACCAAGCCATAAGCTGCGCCTGCGCATAACGAACATGGGTAATGCTGTGCACGCAAAGGTGAAATAACTCACTCACTTCCCGTGCATAACATGATTGATAAGGCTGGATCTCGAACTGTTCAAACGCCATCACTTGAGTGATCCCCTGCTGAGTAATAACGGCTAGAAAAATAGCCGCTATTTTGCCGCCTTTGTCCCCATCGAGATAGTCACAAACTCAGATTTAGCGGCATTGAACGCTAAAAACAAAAACGGCCTCGAAAGTATCGAAGCCGTTGAATTAAAGAGGCGCACAGGTTAGCGCACTCGATACTGCTGACTATTTCTTATCGATTTGGCCAACAAATAACAGTTTATCAAAAGTGCGGTTCAAGGTTTTGCTGGTGAATTCGTTCATCCACATTTGCTCAACCACAGTCACTTTATCGCCTTTGCTCACTTCAGTTTGAGGACCCGCGGCCCAAAAAGTGGTATCAGCTTCTTTAATCTGTACGTAGGTGTAACCACCACCGTTCATCGTATCAACAACAGTACCTTCGTGGGTGACACCCTGAGCCCAAGCACTTGACATGCCTAACGCTAAAGTCGCTACTGCCGCTAATTTTACCCATTTTGCCATCATGCCTGCGTTCCTTTTGTTTTGCTAATATGCTGCATTAAAGCACGCTAAAAACAATAAATCGCTAATCTCTATCACGAAATACAACACTTATCGCAAAAGCAGTATTTTTCTTAAAAAAAGGGAACTCATTTCAACAGCGGTTTTAGCATGCCTTCTAAGCCATTAAGTTTGATTTCGTAAATTAGCGCTAATTGCTCACCAAGTTTCCCTTGAGGAAAACCTTGCTTATGGAACCACACCAGATAAGGTTCGGGTAATTCGAGCAACTTACGTCCAGCGTACTTACCAAAGGGCATTTTTTGATTAACAGCATCAATAAGGAGTTGCTGATCCATAGGTTGTTATCTCATACAGAACGTCACGATAATCCTACGGATGCTACAACATAAGCGAACGAATGTCGCCGTTAACTACGCAAAAGTAACTATATACCCAAGGGCAAAAATACGCGCTAGCTAACACCTAAAAGGCATTCTCACACGAATATTAAGCGATAATTTTTAACAGATTAGGCCCTAAGTTAGCGCAGGGAGCATACTGAAAACCATATTCACTACATAAGCGCTCATGCTCACCATGGGCGGTCATACTGACACAAGTTCCCGCACTCGCATGGTCATCAACAAAGGTCATCACCCGCTCAAGTATTATCTTTGCTAGCCCGTAGGATTGGTATTCGGGTAAGACAATAAAATCTTCAATCATCAAATGCCCGGGCTTGTTGCCATAAACACACGCCGTTGCCAATAGATTAGACTTAGCGGCCCCAGCGCCTGCATGTTCCAATTCAGTCTTGTCACTTAATCGAATAGAGACCCAGAACAATGCCTGTACATCCGCAAGTTCAACGCCAATAGAAGGGAGGCCAACTGTGGCCCGCAGATTAAGTAGTTCATGAAATAACGGTGCAGTTTCAACGAGTTCAAACTTAATAGGCATAATAGTTTTGATATCCATTTGGCATCCCTTCTCCATGGTTGAAATTTCAAGCGATTTAGACGTCAGTCTATAGAGATGATAAAGCCAGCATTTGGCAGTTTGATGACAAGTGCCTCACCAAACAAGACCACTTTCGACTGAGAAGCTGATAATTTACTCAGATCAGTTAATAACATTTAGAAATATAAAATTAACACTTGTACCAAGGAAGAAATAAAAAACTACACCCTAAGTCCTATGCACAGTTACCGATCACCACAAACAACCCTTTTAGCTGACGGATAACAGATAAAACAATTTAAAACCAATAAGATAAAAAAACATTTTTATAAATCCCTCGTCTCATCTTTTTTGTCAAATTAACGACATATGACCAGATACTGACAGAAAAACGCCTACGACAATTTAATTAAAAAACGTCAAAAATCAGCCAATTGACCGAGATTAACATTAGGTTTACATTCGATTTCGGACATCAATGCGGATAGCTCCAAACACATCAACTCGCTGCACAAGGGTCATCAAAAGAATTAAGGAATACGTCATGATAGTCTTAATCGGTGGAGAAAAAGGCGGCAGCGGTAAAAGTTGCTTGGCCCAAAATATAGCTGTATTTCTAACCACAGAATGTAGCGCCTCGGTCATTATGGTGGACTGCGATCCCCAGCGCACCACCTCTGATTGGATCCATGCAAGAAACAACAATCCGCAACTTGCCAGCATCAATTGCGTGCAGCTTTACGGTAAGATCCGTAATGACTTACTCAGTCTTGAGCAACACTATGATGTAGTCATAGTCGACTGCGGTGGGCAAGATAACCTAGCACTACGAGCAACCATGTCAGTCGCCTCTTACATTTTAATGCCCTTAAGACCTAAGCGCCGCGATTTAAAAACCGTATGTCACATGGACGATATCGTCGCGACGTGTAAGATGATTAATCCCAAGTTACAGGCTTCTTTTGTGATCACCCAATGTCCAAGTCTCCCCAATCAAGCTAACCGAATTTTAAAGGCCAAAGAAGTCTGTAAAACCTATGATATCCATGTCCTTGACGCGATAACATATTGCCGCAATGTTTATGATGACAGTGAAGAATCAGGATTATCGGTAATTGAAATCGAGTCCGCAGGAAAAGCAGCCGAAGAAATTCGCACTATCGCCTGCGAACTATTCCAAGTCGATTGTGCTGCCAGCTTAGCCAATCTCCTACATCCCGCGATACACGCTCAGGGAGTGAGTCAAATGCATCATCATTTGACCCATCAAACTCAATCCACTCACACGACTACTCAACGAAGGGGGCAAAATGGGACTCAGCGATCTCAAGAAAAACGCTATGTCATCTAGCAGCTTACAGCACTCGCTTTCGTTAGATGAGTTTATTGAGGCGGCAAACTTGTACGCAATGGGACAAAGTCTGAATAAGATAAAAAGCAATCTAGATCATAAAGCAGATGCAATTGTCACAAAAAACACAGGCTCACAGGCAAATCACATCACAACTGACATGGCCCAGAGCCATTCCAATGTGTTGAGCTTGCACAAACAAAGCCTAGAAACAAACGTATTATTCCCGGCAAAAGTAGAAACTAAAACACACTATCGCAAAGCAACATTTTCCCTCAGTGAAGCGGCTATAACCCATCTTGCTACACTGGCAGAAGAAAGCAGTATATCCAAATCAAAGCTGCTCCGACTCTTGATTGAACAACACTTCGACCTACCTATTACCTTGAGGCAATTACGAGAACAACAACGCCAAAACCGTTAACGATTCGCACTACTCCCACCCTTTTCCGGTAACTTAGCTAAGATCGAGTTACCGGCTTTTTGCTCAAAAAGTAAAAAAACACAATAAAAACCATCATAAAATCGCGGCATAAGTTCTGATCCCACCTATCCTTAAATATACATAATGCTGAATTAATGATATTAACTCAGAGTCAACACGTAACATTAAGGTGTTATTTTTGTTAAACCAGATCAGATTTATTTTTCTTTGTTTAACCGCAGCGATAATGATGCCCTGTTACGCAGAATTTTCATTGGCACAAATCCCGCCGCTAACAAACAAAACCCCCATTACTTTGGTCGCTGAAAAAGGATTTTGGACCGACTATTTAACCCAAGAAATGTTGCCTAAATTCACCGCTAAAACCGGCGTAAAAGTGCAGGTGGTCAGTACTGAATTAGAGGATATGTTTAACTTACAGACCCAGAATTTACTTCAAGGTTCAGGCAAATACGATTTACTCACAATGGAAGCGGGCTGGGCTAAAGAATGGGCTGCCAATGGTTATACAGTGCCCTTAATTGAACTCGCTAAACTGTACGATCCCGATGGCGAAAAGGCCATGGAGAAATACCTAGAACCCTATTACCCATCGCTACTTAACATCTTGTCCTATCAAGGTGAAATCCATGCTATTCCCTATAACAATTATGTTATGGGAAATCACTATCGAGCAGATCTCTTTGATAATAAAACTGAAAAAGCTCAGTTTCTGCGTCAGTTTGGCTATCCACTCGCACCAGCAAAAACCTTAACAGAGTTACGAGATCAAGCTCAGTTCTTCACTCGTAAAGCAGGCACTTTATTGGCGGATAAAATACTGACTCATGACTTTTACGGTCTAGCGCTAATGTCGGGTGATAAGCCCCATATTAACGATGAATTCTCTAGCATGATTTGGAGCTTAGGTGGCACTTGGATGCAGCCAGTCTATAACAGCCAGAAACAGATCTCCCATTTTGAAGTGCCTACCATCAACCATGAAGCCATTGAAGCGGCCAAGCAATATCGCGAATTAATGCCCTATGCCGTTCCCGCTAACGAGCAGTTTGCTTTCAATGAAGCAGCTAATGCTATTGCAACAGGTCAAGCGGCAATGTGGCCTTTTGCCTACAATAATCTGTGGTATAAATCCTTTAAAGTTGAACAGAACATTCTCGGCGCGCGTCTAGCCGTAAGCCAAGTGCCTGGCGGTTATCCCTACAATGGCGCTTATGCCTTTGCCGTTAGCTACGACAGCAAAAAACCTCAAGCTGCCTATTGGCTGCTCAAATATATGGGCACCTATGAGGCACAACATGCCTATGCTATGGGGGGGGGTAATCCCTGTCGTATGGATGTAGTAACAGCCCCAGAATTTAAAGATGAATCTTTAAGAGGTATAGCAGGCGCATTTGAGGCAAGCCACATAGCCAATATGTTTTGGTCTACTAAGGTCTTATCCTTTGGGCATTTCACCAGTACTGCCATGGGACAAATTTACCCTGAACTCAGCCACGCCTGTTTTAGCGCAAGCCGCAGACCCGCTAACAGTGAAGATATTTTCATTAAATTAAGTGCAGAGATAAAACACCTCCAAAATACCTATGGAGAGGTACCTGCTATTGACAAAGAAAATAATGCCAAGCACTAAACCACTGAAAAGTTTGAAACAAAAAATAACCTCAGCCTTCTATATCATAGTGGGCATGGCGCTATTAAATGGTGTTGTCGCCATACTACTGTCACAGCAACTCAAATCAGAAATTGAACACTTAGTCGGGGTAGATGTGGTAAAAGTCACCACTGCGCTGCAACTGGCAAAAAACAGTGAAAAACTACAAATCATTACTGCACGCTTGAATAATTATTATGATGAAAAACAAAGAACTAGCCTGTTAGGTGAACTTTCTACACAATGGGAATTACTCATCAATGACTCACGACTACTGGCCTCAATAGAAACTTCTACTGTCAATAAGCAAGAATTAAATCACGCCTTAGATACTCAACTGTATTACTTACAACAACTGCCATTGCTCAACACGTTAACCGATACTGCCTTACAAGCCAATTCACAGGCAGCCAATATTCAAGCCAACTTAACGTCAATGGCGTCGGGATTTAGCGATGAAATGCAAACCCAATTTCAGCGTATTAATACGGACTCTGAACGCCAGCTTAAGCTGAAAAACGTTGACCAGATTGCTTTAAATATCCATACCAACTATCAGCTATCTTTATTTAGTCATCTAGGAGAACACTTATTTACCCAGTTAACTCAAGTGAATATCATCGACAATCTGGTTGAACTAAACCAAACCCAAAGAGATGCTATGCGGCTGCTGTTAAGCATGGAGGCTATGCTTGATAGTATCGGTGGCGATAAAAACTTATATTTTAATTTGTTATCACAAATAAAACAGACCATGGTCGGTGAAGACAACCTCTTTGAACTTTCTCGCAAAGCGATTAGAAGCACTCATATCGCCAATGCACATTTAGAATACCAAGCAGATGCCGCACAAATCGTTGCGACCTATACGCAGGATCTCGTTAACCAAGTTGAAAATGAAATTCAGCAAACAGGCCGCGAACTTAAAAACGATAGCACCGCATTTATCGTATTGATTTTCTGCAGTGGCATCTTATATTGCTTCTTCATCTGGCTCACCAGTTGGCACTTTATCACTAAGGGAATCATCAAGCCTGTCATGGCGACTCGAGATGCAATGAATGCCATTGCCAATGAAAAACTCGACGCCAGAATGCCTGTCACTGATAACCTAGAGCTCCAGCAAATGGTGAGCTCCTTAGAGACATTAAAAAGCTATGCAGCTCAGGTTAAAGGCATGGCCGAAACCGACGGATTAACTGGCTGCTATAATCGCCGCTATTTAGATTTACAACTCCAAAAAGAATTAGAGTATGCAAGGGACCACAACATGCCCCTAGGTATAATTCTGTTTGATATTGATAATTTTAAACAATTTAACGACAGGTATGGTCATGTCGCAGGCGATCAATGTCTTAAGAAAATCGTTAATGCCACCAAATCGATCTTGAAACAACCCACTTACATGCTTGCCCGCTATGGCGGAGAGGAGTTCATGATAGTACTACCATCGAGCAATCTCGAGGAGGCATATCATTTTGCTGAAGTATTACGCAATAAAATCATCAGTTTAACAATACCACATGAAGACTCCCCCCATGACGGCATACTGACCATCAGCGCTGGTATTACTTGCTGGGAGCGATCACAACCTATGGATACGAATAGCTTAATTAATCAAGCTGATGAGGCTCTCTATCACGCCAAACTAACAGGTCGTAATCGTACAGAGACACGACTAAACCAACCAGTTCGCTATTCCTAACCATAAAATGCGGCGACTGTTCAGTTTCTTTTTTCAGCAGAGGATTGAGTTAAGCTAACTTCACCCCCATTAGCTAATACTAAGTTAATCAGGATTAAGTCAGGGAAGTATGCTCGCTATTGTTATCACGCTTATCCTAGGAATTGGCGCAATTACCTGGCTACTGTCGAGTCGTTGGCGCAGGACCTTACATCGTCGACGAGTCACGATGAAACCTTTTCCAAAAGAATGGCGCAGCATTCTCAAAAAAAGACTGCCTTACTTCCATGCTCTACCCGCAGATCTACAACTGCAACTCAAACGGCATATCCAAATTTTCATCGATGAAAAAGTCTTTATCGGCTGCGATAATTTTGAGATCACGGATGAAGTAAGAGTCACTATCGCGGCCCAAGCCTGTCTACTGCTACTCAATCGTAAAACCGACTTTTACCCCAAACTGAAACAGATTTTGGTCTATCCCGATGCCTTTATCGTCAATAATCAACATAAAGACACTAGCGGTATCGTGTGGGAACAACGCAATGTGCTGGCAGGGGAATCATGGGAATACGGTAAAGTTGTGCTCTCATGGAGAAATACTTTAGACGGCGCCGCCGATCCCCATGATGGTAATAATGTCGTAATCCATGAGTTTGCCCATCAGCTCGATCAAGAAGATGGCCAAGCCAATGGCGCACCCATTCTGCAACATTTTGCCGACTACAGCACTTGGTCTGAAGTGCTAAGTAGGGAATTTACCCAATTACAACACAGTGCAAATTTTGGCACCCCCTCATTATTTAATTATTATGGAGCGACTAATCCCGCTGAGTTTTTTGCCGTCATCACCGAAGTCTTTTTTGAGAAACCAGAGGATTTTTACCAACAACACCCAGACTTGTATAGAGAACTGAGCCGCTTTTATCAACTCGATCCGATAAACTGGCATTAACCCATAAAAGTAGAGGCACGTAAAATGCTCAAAGACACTCATGCATTCTCAGCTAAAGGTTCCAATATTAATCGCGCTACCTCGGGGTTACTGCTCAGTGCGTTAATGCTTGGCGGCCTTAATGTAAGCGTACAGGCGCAGGACTCGCCAACACAAAGCGCTCAAACGACTTCGAATCCTGATCAACAAGCGGCGGGTCACGTATTAGATTTACTCAACCAATATTCAAGCGATGCCAATTGGGATAAATACTTTGCCCTGTACCGAAAAGACGGCATTTTTATTGGCACGGATGCGAGTGAGCGTTGGGGAATGGCGGAATTTGAACGTTACTCGCGCCCCACAAAAGGTTGGCGCTATGATTTAACTGAGCGTCATTTAATCCAACACGGCAATGTCATATTGTTTGACGAGTTATTAAATAGTCCAGCCTATGGCGTCAGTCGAGGAACTGGCACTTTAATCAAAACCAATGGCAACTGGGAAATAGCGCAATACCATTTAAGCTTCCCCATTCCTAATGAGGTAGCTAAGCAAATAACTGCCGAGATTAAAGCCGCAAACAAACAATAGCGCAGCACTCCCAAAAATACGGTTTGAAAGAGTGCAATTTCGAAAGAATACAGCTTGAAATAAAATCACTTAAAAAGCAATCACTTAAGTTATGCCACTATCTCAAAGACACAGTAAAACACACATTCGCCAATTGGGAGAAGTGGATGAAACTTTGAAAATCCACGTCTTCAAATGCCCTTTCCGAAGGGCCCCTATCCGCGTAATAAAACCCGATCACTTTACTATCGACTAATAATGGCGCCAATAAAAAGCCTTGACGTGACACATGTCGCGCTTGTAATTCTTTACACTGCTCTTGCCATTTCTTAGAGCTAGGATCATCTACCCAAAGCGGTAACTTATGCTCCATCGCTTGGTAAAATAATCCCCGCCTATCGCTCAAATCGATAATAAACTCTTGCTTAATAGCATCTGCATCACGACCTAATATCACTCTAGGTTGAAGTTGTTTACGGCTTGGCGACAATAACAGCACGCCGCACCGGTCAACACCAACGCCCTCAAGTATACCTTCGAGAACCGTTTGCATGATTTGGTTAAAATCGGCTTTATTAATGGCGAAGCCTGTAAGTTCTCGTAGCTTAGCTAACTGAATATTCAAGTTAACTTGATAGACAGGCATATCTAACGGAATGGGAAGTGGAACAGGTTTAGCTGTGACCATACGCTTGGGATCAGGTAGATAGTCTAGCAACACCTTAGCACCATATACTTCAGCTAACTTATGGGTCGCATTCGCGCAGCGTTGCATCCGCACCATAAACTCATTTTCTTCTAGTCCAGTAAAACTCGCCGCTTGCGTGATACGTTTCCCTAATTCCTGCTTATCAAGATTAGGCTGAGATAAAATATCGCAGAGCTTATCCGCAATAAAAATAGACCGAATTTCAGGTCTTTGGTCTTCAGGATTATTAACTGCATGGACCAACAGTTCTCCCAATCCCCAATTGCGGGCAATACTTTGAGTTAATAGTGAAAAAGAAGTGCCGAGGGCTTCGCGGGTTATACTTCGTTCCTCTGCTGGCGTTGCACATTCACGCAGTTTTAGATCTAACTCTTCGGTGAATTCACCACCAATACTCCAAAAAGCACTCTCACCTATGTGATACAGTAAAGAGGCTATAAAAGCTTCCTCCTGCATTTCTTCGTCATAATGGCTCAACATCATCCGTGCAATCATGGCGGCTTGAAATGCTTTAGCCATCAACTTTATTAATCTTTGATATACGTTAGGTGCCAAATTTTTACTCTCTAACAAGCTTGAGAGTAACTTGGCTGTGATACAGATATTTCGCACCGCATCGAAACCAAGCACTATAGCCGCTCGGCTGACAGTAGAGATTTGGCTACTACCTTTATGGTAAATAGCGCTATTAGCAACTCGAAGAATACGAGAGGTTAAGGCGTTATCGTGCATCACGCTACGCCCGAGTAATGCGAGAGAGGAAACGTCATCCTTGGCGAGCTTTTCTAGCGATTTAACAGTCGAACACAGTGCTGGCATTTCCAATTCACTGATCCGATTTGTCCAATAATCGACCCCTTTATTAGTATTGTTATTAGGCTTCAACCTAAAGTTACCTTAGCGATATAATCTTGTTGTTTTTAGTATAGATAAACGCAAACATTTCGCCTGTTGTCTAAAGCTTGTTTTAGCAAATCATTCATTAATTGCTTAATAATTCAACATTAAGCAATACCTGCCTATAAAAATGCCCAAGACAAAGCTCGGGCATTTCAGTAAAACTGAAAATCAATCCACACTTAGGCTTTGAGGTACTGCTTAACAATACGCAACACTTTATCTATGTCCTGACGGCTGACATCTTTATGAGTCACAAGCCGAAGCGTACGCCCTGGGCTTATCAGGATGCCTTCCGCTCGACAGTGTTTAGCCAATAAGTTCGCATCAATATGGGATGCTAATGTAACAAATAGCATATTAGTTTGTACTGCGGCTAAATTGACCTCGAACTCACTGAATTCTGCCAACTGCCGAGCTAAGTACGCCGCATTGTCATGATCTTCACTAAGCCGTTGTACTTGCTCAGTTAAAGCAAGCTTACCCGCAGCGGCAAGTATCCCAGCTTGACGCATACCACCACCAAGCATTTTACGCCAACGAATGGCTTTCTTAATCAAGCGTTCATCACCTAAGAGTAATGAGCCGACTGGCGCACATAATCCTTTGGATAAACAAATCGACACTGAATCAAAGTGCGCCGTGATATCACTTATCGCGATATTCTGCGCCACCGCAGCATTGGCAACTCGCGCACCGTCTAAATGAATTTTTAATCCGCGATTAAAGGCTAATGCCTGCGCATCCGCCAAATAGCTTTGCGGGAGAACCTTACCGCCAATCGTATTCTCTAAACTAAGCAAACGAGTACGAGCAAAATGGATATCATCAGGCTTAATTGCGGCTTCAATGTCAGCTAATGCAATAGTACCATCTAATTGATTCATTAAAGGTTGAGGTTGAATGCTGCCTAGGACAGCAGCGCCGCCGCCCTCGAACTTATAATTGTGAGCCTGCTGACCGCACAGGTACTCATCACCACGATCACAATGGGCCATCAAAGCCAATAAATTTGCTTGAGTACCCGAACAGGTAAATAATGCACTTTCAAAGCCAAACATCTCCGCAGCCATATCCTGCAAACTATTTACCGTAGGGTCATCACCGTAAACATCATCACCCACTTCGGCTCTGGACATGGCTAACCGCATGGCTGCTGTTGGCTGGGTAACAGTATCACTGCGTAAATCTATCATCTTGTCCTCAACTTAAAGTTTGGTTGGCGCATAATGGGCTCAAGACTCTAGCGCTAAAGGCTTATTTTGTATAGTTTATCGTCATACTTGTCGACAAATTTACCGATGTAGAACCTCGCATATGCTTCAAGCAAGTATCGACATACTGACATCTACTAATAAAAACATAAATATACTCAAGATCTTGCCGATATCTATCTGTCGATGTATGGACGCTTGTACGCGTTTAGCTTGGCGAAAAGAGTCTTACTCGTTAGAATGCCACACTAAGATGGTCATGCTACAACAATGCGATCGCTTTAGTAATTTTGACTAATACTTATCGTTCAATAGGTGATTTATAGTGAAAAACTCCCAATCTCGATGGATTCAGCTAGCGCTTTTGCTATTAAGTTTAAGCCTAACATCACAGGTATTTGCTTGGTCTGACACTGACCGAGATGGCGTGCCAGATATCAAAGATGCCTGTCCTAACACAGAGCCAAATACATCTGTTATGGCTAATGGTTGTGTGGAAGAAGTCTCTGTGGAAATGACTGCATCACCAGTTTGCGATATGAGTCATTCAAATGCTGAGTTAAACACAGATTGTCATAATATTTCTGCAGCTATGGTGTATTTTGAATTTGCCATTGCTGAGGTTGACTTTTCTCAATGGAAAACTTTAGCCTTAGTAAAAGCATTCTTAGAAAAAAATGATGTTGAATTAACCTTAGTAGGTCACACAGATATCGTTGGTACACCAGAGTTTAATTATCAACTATCACTTCAACGGGCTCAAAATGTAAAACGTATTTTGGTTGAAGACTATGGCTTTAATCCAAATCGCTTTACCGTAATAGGTAAAGGTATATCTGAACCTGTAGCGGACAACCGTTCTAGCGAAGGGCGCAGTTTAAATCGACGAGTAGAATTTATCGTCAATAATAAATAGTTTTTGTTAGCGTATATTTAGGGAGTTATTCAATGGAAAACCTCGAAGGTTTATTAAAACAAGCACCAGATCTGATTGTGACTTATGGCTTAAAAACATTATTCGCCATTATCATCTTCTTTGTTGGTAAATACTTTGCGGGCGTAGCACAGAAGCTTGTTCGTAAATTACTTAACAGCCGTAAAGTTGATCCGACAGTCGTTTCATTTGTCGCAAACCTCGCTTGGGCAGTGGTATTTGTTTTCGCGGTTATTGCTACGTTAGGCCAAATTGGCGTACAAACCGCATCACTGGTAGCCGTTATCGGTGCTGCAGGTTTAGCAATAGGCTTAGCGCTACAAGGGTCTCTGTCTAATTTTGCATCGGGTGTGTTAATGGTGTTATTCCGCCCTTGCCGCGTAGGTGACTATATTGAAGCTGCAGGTATCGCCGGCACTGTTGATGAAATAACCATATTCTCAACCAAGCTTCGTACTCCTGATAATAAAGTTATCGTAGCGCCAAACTCATCTATCATGAATGGCACTATCACTAACTACTCAGCGATGGATAGTCGTCGTATCGATTTAGTGATTGGCGTATCTTATTCCGCCGATATCGCACTCACTAAAAAAGTATTGACCGATATTTTAGATAACAACCAGTATGTGTTAAAAGATCCAGCATATACAGTTGGACTTTCTGAATTGGCTAGCTCTTCAATCAATTTCGTGGTTCGTCCTTGGGTAAAAACATCTGATTATTGGACTGCACGTTTCCAACTGCTTGAGCAAATAAAAAATGCATTAGACGCTGCAGATATAGGTATTCCATTCCCACAAATGGATATCCATGTCAAAGAATTACCACTAAGCAAATAACAATTAGTGGATAAAAAAGGTCGGTAATTACCGACCTTTTTTTATGGTTCTACGCATCATTTTAGCGTACCTTAATGGACAGATATTAGCGAAGGCACAGATATTCATGTGTGAGGAAATCCAATGCAAAAATATGTTTCATTTTTAGCCGCAAGCTGTATTTATAGCCTAGTTCTGATGAGTCCCAATACACTCGCCAGTGAGAAAACACAGGTTTTAATGGGTGAAAAAACAGTCACCTTAGAAGGGAAAAGACCAAAATTGTCGCAAATGGCGCCAGGGTTTAAAGTCGTTGATGAGCATTTCACGCCAGTGATGCTAAGTGATTTTAAGGGTAAAACTGTACTGATAAGTGCCGTGCCAAGCCTAGATACAGGTGTTTGCGCACTGCAGACGAAGCGCTTCAACAGCGAAGTTGGCCATTTTTCCGATGACGTCATCATGCTAACGATCAGTACCGATTTACCCTTCGCACAGAAGCGTTTCTGTAAAGTGGAAAACGTAGATAAAATCAAAGTGCTATCAGATAGCGTGTGGCGTGATTTTGGTGAAAAGTATGGTTTGTTAATTCAAGATTACGGCTTGCTGGCTAGAGCCATTTTCATCATAGATGCAGAAGGTAAGCTCCAATACCAAGAGTTAGTACCAAACATCACAGAGCATCCTAACTATGATGCAGCGCTTGAAGCCTTGAAAACCCTTCAAGCCCAGCAGTAATTCACAGCTAAAAACAGGGCAGCCTTAGCTGCCCTTTTGTTTAACGGTTCTATTTCTACGATTTGGTTTTACGATTTAATGTGTATGCTGATCGCCACTGGATTGGTAGTCAAAGGTTGGCATAGACCAATGATATCGCAGCGCCAACATCCGTAAGCTAAAACCAACGCTTAAACAAATAACCAGATTAATCCATTCCGTTAACTGATAGGCTTTTAAGACGATATACAAGCCTGCCGTCAGTAGTGAAATCACCGCATAGAGTTCTTTCTTAAAAATCAAAGGCACTTGGTTACACAGAATATCGCGGATAACGCCACCAAAGACACCTGTGACCAATCCCATGACTACGGCAATTGTTGGGCTAAATCCCAGCATTAACGTCTTTTGTGCGCCCACGATGGAGAATACCGCTAAGCCTAAGGCATCAATAGCCAAAAATAACTTAGACAGATAACGCATCACAGGGGCGATAGCGACAGTGAGCAAAGAAGCGAATGCAATCGCAATAAGGTAATGCACATGCTCAACCCAAATTAAGGGGTAATTTCCGAGCATCATATCCCTTAGTGTACCGCCACCAA
This sequence comes from Shewanella sp. SM20, assembly GCF_025654545.1. Lineage (NCBI taxonomy): Bacteria > Pseudomonadati > Pseudomonadota > Gammaproteobacteria > Alteromonadales > Shewanellaceae > Shewanella > Shewanella sp. SM20. The sequence goes on from NZ_JAKKRK010000007.1 coordinate 105,987, forward strand.
TTGCCGTTGCGCAGCCAATGATCACCACACCAAACAAATCCATCTGCTTGCGGCCAGCCGCCAGAGCGCCCGTCATCGCCTCGGCAATAATCCCAATCAGCCAAAGTAATCCAATAATCTGCGTCTCATGCATCTTTGCTACTACCAACAACTCAAAGAATTGATTCTGCCTGATAACCTCTCAGTTCTATAATGATTTTATTTTGAATTCATCATTAGAAAAATTAATTCATCATCTTATTAATAATCTGATGCAGACTCCTATTACATTATTAATGTTATAGGATAAATATTATACAAAATAGTCAGTTATAAAAATGTTACCTTCACATTGTCATCTATGAAAATAGAATTTTTAATAAGTATTAATAACGTAAATCCAATCAGATGATAAATAACTGCAGATCATCTAATCGAATGGGCAAAACGCATAAAAATCAGCCACAAAAAAGCGGCCCTCAGGCCGCTTAATGTTCATTCAAACTGAATCAGAACTACTTAGTGTCAGGCTTAGGTGGATAATTTGCCATTACACTGCCCACTGCTTGATTGATGATCTGTACTCTTTCTTCTGGGGTATTTTTGTCGCGAATGGTATCGGCAACAGAACCACGCCAGATCAGTTTAGTGGTTTTATTATCAACCAAATCAATAATCAGGGTACCGACTTCATATTCTCTTACTGTGGTTTGGGTCTGCATATTGCCGCCCCAACCCCATCCTGGACCATAGTATGGGTTGTAGCCAAAATTACTATTGAAGGTATCAACATTAATCTTCTTATCAACTTTGGTCAGATAATTAACAAGTACATCAGCATCTTTTGCATCAACTAATGTCATCCCCTTACTCGCTAACTGGCTATTCACCGCTTCTCTGACCCGTTGGTCCATCAAGCCATCTAGATGATATCCAGCAGAATCCGTTTTCTGAGCAACCCAAGCATAGGTTTTATATTGGGTAAAATTGGCGCTAGGATCAAAATCCCAACCTGACTTCATCGAACTACAGGCACTGAGTGCCAACACAGCTAATGCTACAAAAATATTTTTCATCTTAATTTCCTCAGATGTTCGACCCGAACAAAGACAAGTATCAGAGATATGAATTTAGCTTACAGAGCAATAGCCTAATCTACAACTCAATTGATTAAAAAGCGGCATCTCATTCAGCTTGACTTCAGCAAAACCAAAGATGATAATGATTATCAATTAAGATTTAAAGGGGGTATTGAAATGTACTGGTTTATTAGCGCGTTTATGGTTGCATCTGCCATTTTTTTCCTTGCACCAGAAAAAATTTCTCTCGAAGCGAATAACGCCAAAATAAAACGTCACTTGCCTACCAGTTTACTGATATTACCCCTCCTAGTCCTTGGCTGGTTGGTTATTGATACCATTGCTAATGGCACTAACTATGCCACAGTCGCCGCATTTGGTTTTGTGACTACCGCCTGCTTAATTGCGTTACCTAAGCTGCATAAATTTATTATGCCCAGCGCCTTACTGACTGCAGTAGCGCTGATCGTCATGGTCTTTATGCGCATAAATTAAAACGGCTGATAACGCTCCCTTTTTCAAAAATATGCTTACTTCCCTGCAAAGAGTTAGCATTTTGTTCAGACCACTTAAGGATAATCCTCAAGTGGTCTTTTTTTACCTCCCAGAACCCCTGCAAATTTGATAAACTGAACGGGTATAAGTCATCTTTTAACACCAATGAATGAAATCTATGAAAGCAGATCCTAATGTATCCTTAGTGTACAGCACCGACAAAGGCCGTATAAATGCAGAGCCCGCCACTAAAGCGATTCCTGAATCCGATGGCATAGTCAGGATCCACAGAGACAGTAAAGGCCGCAAAGGTAAAGGCGTTTCGATTATCTCAGGGTTAGGTCTCGATGAAGCAGCGTTAAAAGCAATGGCACAAACCCTTAAGAAACAATGTGGTTGTGGTGGTACGGTTAAAGATTTCACTATTGAGGTCCAAACGGACAACCGCGAGCAATTAAAGCTATTACTTGAGAAACAAAACTACAAAGTTAAATTAGCTGGCGGTTAATCTCGCCCGACTTAGTAATATAGCAGCAAGCTAGATCAACTTAGCCACATCAAACGGAGTAGTTTAATGGAGAGTTTGCAGAACCATTTCTTAATTGCCATGCCCTCACTACACGGTACGTTTTTTGAACGCTCAGTCATTTATATCTGTGAACATGATGCCAAAGGCGCCATGGGGCTGGTGATCAATAAACCGCTCGGTATCGAAGTTAATTCGCTATTAGAACAAATGGATTTGCCAGCTGAGCAAGTCTCCACGGATTTAGTGCTAAATACCAATGTCATGATGGGCGGCCCCGTCTCCCAAGATCGCGGCTTTGTGCTGCATACCTCTCAGCCCTATTGGGCCAATAGCACAGATCTGGGTTGTGGTTTAATGCTAACCACTTCCCGTGATGTGTTAACCGCGATTGGAAGCAACAGATCGCCCGAGAAGTTTCTCGTCGCATTAGGTTATGCAGGGTGGAGTAAAGATCAGCTCGAACAAGAGCTTGCCGATAATTCTTGGCTCACAATTCCAGCAACGAATGCGCTCTTGTTTGACATTAAACACGAAGACCGTTGGCCACAGGCCAGTCGTGCTCTCGGATTTGATGCTTGGCAAGTTTCAGCTCAAGCGGGTCACGCTTAAGCCTATTTATTAATATAAGTCCGCATACTATGAATTCGAAAACCGTATTAGGCTTTGATTTTGGCACTAAGAGCATTGGTGTGGCTATAGGCCAAGAGATCACTGCCAGCGCCACACCATTATTATCACTCAAGGCCGTCGATGGTATCCCAAATTGGGATCAGATAGGCGACTTAATCAAAGAGTGGCAACCTGACTTAGTCGTCGTTGGTCTGCCTTTAAACATGGATGGCACAGAGCAAGATATGACCCACAGGGCGCGTAAATTTGCTAATCGCATCAATGCTAAGTTCAAAGTCAAAATAGCCACTCAAGATGAGCGATTAACTACCACTGATGCTAAGGCCAGATTATTCGAATTGGGCGGGTTTAAGGCACTGACCAAAGGTCAAGTCGATGCGGTGTCTGCCGTCCTTATCATCGAAAGTTACTTCGAAAATAACTTCAGCAAGTAATGCCACAATAAATAAAACTACAAAAAAGAAAAGGATAAGTTGCCTTATCCTTTTAGTTTGATGTTTAACCCGATAAATTAACGGATCAAAAATGTGGCTTCACTAAGTTGGCCATCATAGTAATGTGTGCATCATCATCGTTTAGTGCAGCGATGTAACGGAACTTCTCACCACCCGCCTCGGCAAAGAGATGACCATTCTCACCAACAATTTCTTCCAGCGTTTCTAAACAATCAGCGCTAAAAGCTGGGCAGACGATAGCAATATCACGCACGCCTTGTTGCGGCAACGCTTTCAAAGTCGCATCGGTATAAGGTTGTAGCCATTTGGCTTTACCGAAACGCGATTGGAAAGTCATGACAAACTCATCTTTACCTAACCCAAGCTTTTCGGTGACAAGTCGAGTCGTTTTCATACAAAAGCAGTAATAAGGATCGCCTAAATGCAAATTACGCTCAGGCATACCATGGTAAGACAACACCAATTTTTGCGGTTTACCATGGGCTTCAAAATCAGCCGTGATCGAATTAGCTAACGCGTTAATAAAGTCAGCATTGTCATGATAAGTATTAATAAAATGCAGTGCTGGAATATAGCGCCACTTGGACAACTCAGCCGCAATCGCATCAAATGCAGAACCTGTGGTTGGGGCCGCATATTGGGGATACAGAGGTAACACCACGATTTTATCTATGCCATTTTGATGCATAGTCTGCAAGGTGCTAGCAACCGACGGATTACCGTAACGCATTGCTAAATGCACAGAAACATCATGGTTATCAGCTTTAAGCTTATCCGCTAACTTTGCCGTTTGACGCAAACTAATGTCCATTAACGGTGAACCTGCCGCAGTCCATACCTTTTGGTATAATGCTGCCGATTTTGCTGGCCGTACCCGTAAAATAATCCCGTGTAAAATCAACATCCACACTAGCTTAGGGATCTCGACGACTCGGGGATCTGCTAAAAACTCTGCAAGATAACGTCTAACAGCAGATGCTGTGGGTTCATCTGGAGTACCTAAATTCAACAACAACACGCCTACTTTGCCGCGCTGCCCGTGTCCAACTTCTTTGGATAAGCCTGAAAATTTAGCCAAAACAGCCTCTTAATTAATAAATATTCGTAAGATTAAAGTACAGATTCTATCGCTTGCTTAAGCTCTTCACTATCTGGCTTTACTTTAGAATTGAACTGTTGCACAACCGCACCATCACCGCTGACGACATACTTATAAAAATTCCACTTAGGCGCACCGGTTTTTTCGGCTAAGTATTTGAAGACACTATTAACGTCACTACCACGTACTGGCGATGTCGACAGCATAGTAAAGGTGACACCGTAATTGATGTAACACACCTTAGCCGTATCTTTCTCATCATTTTCTTCTTGGAAAAAATCATCCGATGGGAAACCAATGACCACTAAGCCTTTATCTTTGTAGTTTTCATGCAATGTTTCGAGCGCTTTAAACTGCGGGGTGTAACCACAGTTACTGGCCGTGTTAACAATCAACACTGGTTTTCCCTGAGTCAATTCACACAGATTAACCGTCTCTTCAGAATGTAATTTTCGTACTTCAAGGTTCAGATACTCGGGACAAGTGGCCGCCATAGCGCCAACACTCATCAAGCTCGCTGTCATAGCGAATATCATGGGTAATTTTTTCATTGCTTTCTCCTTTACCGGTACATTACGTAAACATACTGGGTAAAGATCATATTGAATTAAAAAATAAAAGCTATGGTTAACGACTGCATAGCGATGAAGTAAAACCGATTGAGCTGAACGAAAATCTAACGACACCAACAAAAAGCAGCCCATAAAGAGCTGCCTAACCCAGAATCTAACTATCGAGTTAGTCCATGTCTAAGGTGACACCTTCCATAAAACCTGAGCCCGTGGATTCTTTATTCTGCAATTTAATCATCAAACGTAAATCGTTTGGTGAATCAGCATGGTGCAGCGCATCGGCGTAACTAATCTCGCCATCGACATAAAGTTTCAGCAAGGCCTGATCAAACGTCTGCATACCCTGCTCGTTGGATTTTGCCATGGTTTCTTTGAGTAAATGCAGCTCGTTCTTCGCAATTAAACTCGCCACCCTTGGGGTGTTAATCAATACTTCAATCGCGGCTCGACGCCCTGTGCCATCAACTTTAGGGATCAATTGTTGCGCCACAATACCGCGTAAATTCAATGATAAATCGAACAATAACTGTTGATGCTTACTCTCAGGCACGAGATGCATAATCCGGTCTAACGCTTGGTTGGCGTTGTTGGCATGCAAGGTTGCCATACAAAGGTGACCCGTCTCCGCAAATGACAGCGCAAACTCCATCGTCTCTTGGGTACGGATTTCACCAATCAAGATCACATCGGGAGCTTGGCGAAGGGAGCTTTTTAGCGCCGCATCGAAAGATTCAGTATCTATGCCCACTTCACGCTGGGTGATAATGCTTTTTCTGTGGTCATGAACGAATTCAACCGGATCTTCAATAGTCAAAATATGCCCACGAGCATGACCATTGCGATAACCCACCAAGGCCGCCAAGGACGTTGACTTACCCGTTCCCGTTCCGCCTACCATAATGATGAGGCCACGTTTACTCATCACCAGATCTTTTAGAATAGGCGGCAATTTTAAATCATCGACATCAGGGATTTTAGTCTCAATACGGCGCATCACGCAGCCAGGCGATTCACGCTGCCAAAAAGCGCTCACCCGAAAACGACCTAAATCCTTTGCCGCAAAAGCGAAGTTACACTCACGAGTGGAATGAAACTCTTGCTTCTGAGCCTCAGTCATTAACGACTCAACAAAATCCAGGGATTGTGCTGGTGTAAACGCACTTTCTGCCAAGGGACGCAATTCACCGTCAATCTTGGCACTCGGCGGAAAACCCGCTGTGATGAACAAGTCGGAGGCTTTGCGTTCCACTATCACTTTTAAAAACGGACGAACATCCATCATAAATCCTTAAAATGTCGCTTGTTTATTCGAACTTTTCGCCATTGCATCTTCACGAGTGATAAGACCGCGATTGACTAAGTTCTGTAAACATTGCTCTAAGGTCTGCATTCCATGGGCCATACCTGTTTGAATTGCCGAATACATCTGCGCCACTTTGTCTTCACGAATTAAGTTGCGGATAGCGGGCGTGCCCATCATGATTTCATGGGCGGCGACACGGCCTCCTCCCACCTTTTTAATCAGGGTTTGCGAAATAACCGCTTGCAGCGATTCAGACAACATAGTGCGCACCATGTCTTTTTCACCGGCGGGGAATACGTCGACCACACGGTCAATCGTTTTCGCGGCAGAAGTAGTATGCAAGGTACCAAACACTAAGTGGCCTGTTTCAGCGGCGGTCATAGCCAAACGGATGGTCTCAAGGTCACGCATCTCACCGACTAAAATCACGTCTGGGTCTTCACGCAGTGCACTTCTAAGCGCCGCATTAAAGCTGTGGGTATGGCGGTGAACTTCACGTTGGTTAATCAAACATTGCTTATTTTGGTGAACGAATTCGATAGGATCTTCAATGGTTAAGATATGATCATGTCGATTTTCATTCACGTAATCCACCATGGCGGCAAGTGTGGTACTCTTACCGGACCCCGTAGGTCCAGTCACTAGCACCAATCCGCGAGGGAAACTGGCAATTTTTTTAAAAATTTCCGGCGCACCTAATTGCTCAAGTGACAAAATGTCACTTGGTATGGTACGAAACACAGCCGCTGCACCACGGGATTGATTGAATGCGTTAACACGAAAGCGTGCAAGATTAGGGACTTCGAACGAGAAATCGATTTCTAAATGTTCTTCGTAGTCCTTGCGCTGCTTATCATTCATTATGTCGTACACTAAGCTGTGTACACCTTGATGATCGAGCGCGGGCAGGTTAATTTTTCTCACTTCACCGTCAACACGGATCATGGGAGATATCCCTGCAGAAAGGTGTAGATCCGAGGCTTTGTGTTTTACACTAAATGCCAATAACTCAGTGATTTCCATCGTTTGGGATATCCTTGCAACTAGATAATTACATCATGACAACAATAGCAGACAGACTCGCAATCGCCCAGCGCAGGATCACACAAGCAGCGCAAAAATGTGCCCGCCACCCCAGCAGTATTCGCTTACTTGCCGTCAGCAAGACTAAACCTATTGAAGACATTATAGCAGCCTACCAAGCGGGTCAGCGTTGCTTTGGCGAAAACTATGTCCAAGAAGGCGCTGAAAAAATTACTGCGCTCAAGGGGGATTTCCCGGACATAGAATGGCATTTTATCGGCCCACTCCAATCCAATAAAACCAGCATAGTCGCCCAGCATTTCGATTGGATGCATACCCTCTCACGCGACAAAATTGCCCTACGTCTCAATGAGCAACGTCCGGCCGAATTGGCGCCATTAAACGTCTGTATTCAAATTAATATCAGTGCTGAAGACACAAAATCTGGCATAGATGCGGCTCAAATGCTGCCACTGGCCGAACTGATAACTCAGCTACCTAACTTAGCACTGAGGGGCCTAATGGCAATTCCAACGGCTACCGCAGATATAGAGTTACAGCTTAAAGAGTTTTCCATGTTAAACAATCTATTTCAAGAACTTAAATCGTATTATCCCGCTGTAGATACGCTTTCAATGGGGATGAGCAATGACTTAGATACAGCGATTAGCTGTGGTTCAACTATGGTGCGTATTGGCAGTGCCATTTTTGGTGAGCGCAATTACGCTGTGTAAAATCACGTTAGGCATTTAGTTCAGGGTGAGATTACGAGTGGTCATTTAATAACCACACTCATGCCGGCTTCAAGCACCGCATCCAAATAAGCCTCATTCATCAATGCCTGACGCTGCTTTCTTCTGATACTCATTTTTCGCTTCTCAGCGCGTAACATATTCAAACCAAAGTGTCGCATCGTGGCAAGATTAGTCGCTGCATTACCACGGTATATCTGGCACGCATCCTCACCTAAACTCACATCCAGCACCCAGTGCAACTGGTTT